>DAHWQF010000091.1 GCA_027334785.1 Acidimicrobiaceae bacterium | reverse complement strand
TCAGGCGACTCGCCTCCGACTTGGACGGTCCGAAACGGTCGGGCGATGAGTGCGCCAGAAACAACCGCTCATGTGGTCCGCTCATACCACGCGGTCGGCTCACGAGCGGTAGCCAAGATCGATCTGACTCGACTTTGCCGCTGGCAGCAGGAGGACCTCAGCGCGTGGCGCAAGAACATGCGGCAGGGGATCGTTGAAGCTGTCACCGGTGCCGGAAAGACCCGTCTGGGGCGAGCGGCCGCCGCTGAAGCGCTCGCTAAAGACGAAAAGGTAGAGGTGGCCCGAGCATAACAACTGCTGCCCAGCGCCCCACGACGCCAGGGCAGGGACCCATGACCAGCGTCACACCCGCGGTCGCCCCGCCGGCCGAGGCCTTGTCCTCGGTCGGCTGGGTGCCACCTACCGCCCCCCGGGGCCGTCAAGCTGGCCCGGCCAGGAGGGCCGGGGGCGGCGGGCAGCCACGGACGGCGGAGCACCGCCTTCTCCGGCTTGACAGCCCGCAAGAGGGGGGCGGTAGAGGGGGGCGGGGGCCTCCCCCGCAGCCGCCGGCGGCGGCTATAAACCTGGGGCCGCGGCGCGCTTGCCCTGGGCCGCGGCGGCCGGGCTCGTGGGCATCGAAGATGCAAATGTGTCGAGGCTCCTGGCCCGCTTGCGGGACAGGAGCCTCCCGTCTCCCTTGGCGGCCGGTTGGCACTGGCTGGGGGTCACCGCGGCGGGGTGGGAAGATACCCTCACCGGTTTGGCGCGGCGGCCGTGGAGGGCCGACGCCGCGCTTGTTGGCGGTTCGCGTCGCTCGTTCAGTCGGGCCGGCGCGGTGGGCGCCGGGACCGAGTAATGGCATGGCGGTCTGGCGCGCGGAGGGCTCTCTGGCGGTGGGCACGGTCATGTGCCGGGAGGGCACGGTCTTTCCCGTTGTCGACGGTCCACCTTGGCGGTCGTGATGGCTGCTAGCAATGGTGCGTGGTTCGGAGGGTACGGGCGAAGTGAGCGGGTTCTTCGGGGCGGACGTTGGCGATGCGATCGAACGCCTCGCCCTGGAGCAGAACCTGACCATCGTCGTGGGGGCGGGCGCGAGCGCGGAGGCTGGTCTCCCAAATTGGGAGGAGCTGGTCCACCAGCTGTTGCGTGCCGTAGCTCACCGGCGCGGCCTGGAGGGCGGAGAGGAAGAGGCCTTCGTGAGGTGGGCGTTGCGCGACGGCCTGCCGAGCGCCGGCGCGATCGCCAAGGCCGAACTGGGTGGCGATTTCCCCGAGTTGTTGGCCGAATGCCTGTTCGCTGGTCGGGGTGAGTTCGTCCCTGGACCGACCTGGGAAGCCGTCTCTTCATTGCGTGTCCTTCTCGCCCACAGCAGCAGCGAAGTGGTTACCACCAACTATGACCAGCTGGGCGAGCAAGCTCTCGAGGATGCCTTCCGGCACACTCCGCTCACGACGGGCTGTTATTGGGACGACAGGCCACAGGGACCGGACGAGGTGGCCTGCCGGCACCTGCACGGCGTGATCGAGGGCGCCGTCCCGAAGGGGGACTTGGTCCTCTCCGAGGCGGACTACCACCTTATGCAGGCACCCGGCCAGTGGCAGGAGTCCTACATGGCCCAGCGCCTCGAACACACGACGTGCTTGTTCGTCGGCTCCAGCCTGACCGACCCGAACCTCCTCCGCTACCTCTACCGGGGCCGACCGGGCACAAGCTCAAAGCGGGGCAGGACCCGGCACGTAGTCGTGTTGGCGCGCCAAGGCGAGGCACAGTTCTATGCGCACGCGTCACCGGTGCTTGTGAAGGCGCGCGAAGAAACTGCCTCGGCGCGCTGGCGGGCCACGGGGGTGGAGCCGGTCCTCGTCGACTACTACAGCCAGGTGGCGCAGTTCGTCTCGGAAGTAGCGGCCCGAAAACGCCTGGGCGACGGGTACGTCCCGCTCGATGAGAGGCTAAACGCGTGGGAGCATTTCGCGGTGCGACTCCTTCGAAAAGACGACCCGAACTTCGTCGCGCGCCAGGGCGAGGTGCAAGCGATCCTCGGAGGGCTGGTCGGGTTGGTGAGGTCTCGGCTGGCCGCGGCAGGTGGGACCCCGAGGGACGAGGTGGTCCAGGCCTCCTGGTGGCTCTACTTGCCGTCGGAGAGGAGCCTCGTCAACTGGGCTTCCTCCGACCGCCTGTGGACGGACGCCGGCTCGCTCAGGCGTGTGGCCGTCCACTGGCAGAGCCAGTTCGTAGCCGTTGAAGCCTTCTGCCAGGGTTCGGTCTGTTCGCGCTCGGTTGGGCTCGGCTCTCCGAGCAGGTGGAGGCACGTGGTCGGCGTCCCCCTCCACCTTGGTGGCGCAGCGAGGCTCCCGGTCGGAGCGCTCACCCTGGCTTCGACGGCCGAGGAGCCGGAGAGCTGCTTGTCGCACGGCCTCGCCGAGTTACGCTCGAAGCTGCTCCCGAGCGTCGGGCAGGTGATAGCGGACTTGTTCTTGGACCTCGGAAGAGTGGCTGGGCAAGGGGCGTGAGAGGCTACCCTGGGCTATGGAGGCTGTAGGTATGAGCGAAGGCGTGCGCATAGTCGGCCCGGTGCCGGCAGAAACTGACCCGGAGGTCGAAAAGGCGTTCGCGCCGCTCCGGCGGAAAGCGAGGGCTCTCGGGCGTGCTTGGGCGGCCGAGGAGCGTTCGAACGGCTCTCCCAACGAGTCAAGGGGCGCGCCTCGCCGTACTGTCGGCGCTCGCTGAACAGAGCTTGCCCTTACCATCGCCACGGCGTGAGCGCCGCCTTCAGCCCACAGTTCGGGTACTTCGCGTGGCAACAGCCCGGCCGCCACGCAATGACCAGACGAGGCTGTGCCAGTATTCGGCGCGGCTTGCCCGGTGGCGTCGCCGCTCCTGCTCGGGCGTGAGGGGCGGCAGCTAGCTACAGAGCACTATGGCGTCCTGCTCCGGGCCGAGCCCTTTCCCCGCCGAACAGCTGTAGGTGAAGTGAGCTCGCTTCTGCCGCCTTGCTGCGGTCCGGCCAGGCCACTCCTCACAGTCCTGGGGCTGGTGAGAGGGATGTCCTGAGTGACGTGACGTCCTGGCCGCGACAGCTGGCCACCTCGTGGGCGTGGCGAGGCGTGGCGACGGGTGAGGGTGACCCACTCGAGCGCTTCCTCCATGTCGATGCGGTACGTGAGCCGGCCCAGGGCTTGGCCGGTGTGCGTCCGGCGGGGGCACGGGCACAGCCGGGCGACCTCGGTCCACGCGGGGATGAGCTCGAACGCCCTCTCAGGGGGAGCGCTTGGCAGCTCCCGGCAAGCATTGCACCCGACCAGAGGTGCAATTCTAGAGCCTCGAAGACCTTCGGTGGGGCGTCGCAGGGGACAAGTCGAAGCGAGCGTCGGCCTCTGCTGTCCTGCCAACGGTGACGGGCGCTTTCGGTCGGGCTTTGCCTTGCCTCAGCCCCACAGTGCGGGAGCGTATCGGGCTGTGTGATCCCGTCGCACGCTGAGTCGCCCGTGCCCACGTGGGATCGTCCTCGGCAGCGCGCGACCTCGGCCAGCGTTCGGCCCTTCGCGGCGCGGGGGCGTGGGCGGTGAAAGGACGAGCGTGGTACCCGAACCGCTTCGGCGGCATCAAGCCCGGCCTGCTGGCATATGGCTCAGTCCACGCCTTGGCGCCGACGGCTCAGGGACCCGGCGCGAAGGCCGGTCCCTGTAGCCCACGGTGGGGACGGCGACTACCGTGACTATCGCCCACCAGAGGGCATCGCCGTAGTCCCAGATCCCGGCGACTGGCGCGCCGTGGGCTCTTTTGAACTGGGCCGGGTTCTTCGTCACGAAGGTGCGCAAGACATCGCAGACCGTCTGCGGGCAGCGGAAGTTGGACGTGAACGCCTGCGGGAAGGGGACGACTGGTCCAGCGGAGCGGAGAGTTCGGGGCGTTCCTCGGTTGTTCTGCTTTCCCGGCGTGTAAGTACAGACGCAACTGTAGCCCTGGCGAGGGGTAACCGGTGCGGTGCCGGGCACCGTCGGCAAAGTGTACCAAGGGAGCTTTGTTGTTAGATCTGTGGTTGCGGCGACCCAAAGAGTAATAGGGCGGTCGACCGAAGGCCGCCCCCAATCGAGGAGGTGGCCCACTATGGCGAGCAACGGGCTGGTTATGAGTGTGACGGAGGCGGCGGAGCTCTTGGGGATCTCGCGGGCGTTGGCGTACGAGCTGGCGCGCTCCCAGCGTCTGCCAGCGGTGCGCCTCGGGCGCCGGCTCGTGGTACCCCGGAAAGCATTGGCGTTTTGGTTGGAGCGGTCCTGTGGGCTCGAAGGCACGGGAGCTCTGGAGGAGCTGAGCTGATGACCCCAGCCTGGTGGGCGAACCTGGCGGAATTGCTCGACGAAGCGGCGTCGTACTTGGCCGATCAAGAGCACACTACCGCCGGCTACCTGGCGAGGGCCGCCTGGATGGTGCACGCGGTGGCGGAAGAGGAAGCGGCCGGGGAACTGCCGTGCCGTCGCAGTGGGACAGGGGTTCGCCGCGGAGGCCCGAGCGCCTTGGCCTAGGACCTCGCTCATGGCGTCACTCGCACAACATTTGACGAACGCGGCCCGGTGCCAACTCAAGGCGATTTACGCACGCGCGTCCGGTGGCAACAGAAGGAACGTCCTGTACAGCATACCTGTGGAGCGTGGGGTGCATTAGAGTACGCGAGTGCGTGAGAGCTTCCGTTTAGGCGAACCCTACTGCGAGATCGGTGAGCACATCGAGCTCACCACTCGTGAGCATGATGCCGAGCTCCGAGGCAGCGCCGCGTAAGGCGTTCTTCACAAGCCACTTGGCGAGCGCTGAGAAGATTGCGCGAACTATTTTGATGAACAAGCTCTGGGGGAAGGTTGAGCGAGACTGCTGGGCGGCATTGGCCCAACCGGCCAACGTCGCTTGCTGCGCGACCTGGCCAAGTCAGACTCGCACTTTCTCACGCCAGTTCATGTCAGGTCATTTCTTGTTTGGGTCTTCCGTCGGGAGACGATCGCGTCAAAGGCAAGTGGTCTAGAATTTGAGCTACTAGGCGACGTTGGCACGCGCGACAACGTAGCCCAAGGCCGACGTGAATAAGCCGACAGCGGCGCCGGCGAGAGCCTTGTGGACACCCTCTTGCTGCTGTGTCCTCGCGGCCAGCTTCAGTGCCTCTGTGATCAGCGCCACATCCTCGACATAGTACATGGGCACTACCAGTTCCACAGCCTGCATGATGACCCCGCCATCGGTCGTCCCGAGCCAGGTGCCCAGTTGCAGCGCACGGAACTCCGCAATACGTAAGAAGTTGTTGGCGAGATCCTCAGCCGAAGGGCGCGGTTGCCCCCACATACCGTCCGGGCCGAGGCTCACACGGAAGGGGCCGTGGCAACGGGGGAACCCAGTCACGTACCGACTGAGAAAGTCGCTGATCTGTTGGTGTTTGTCCATTGTCAAGCTCCTTTCGAGGCGAACACTGCGGCGGTGATGAGGACGATCCCGAGCGCTCCGACCAGGGCACCGATTGCTCGATCATCGAGTAGCGGCTGGGGTGGGGGAGCCTTCGGGGCGAGCAGGTCCAGCAGCGACGCGCTGCACTTAGCACAGGACCCGCGTCCCAATAGGTCCATCCCGGTGATGGGCGAATGGCAACTGGGGCACGAGCCAACTGTCGTGGTCGCAGCCCGTTGAGAGAACATCCGCAGCGCCCCCACGTCATTGGTGGCCACCTGGAGTTTGGCCTCAAGGGCCGCCTTGTCGTTGCTGACCTGGGCCAGCCTCGTTTCTAGGTTGGCTATTGAACGCTCCTCGCCAGCTGCCGCTAGGCCGCGCTGGAGAAGGTCGACTGCGGCCGAACTGAGGGTCACGCCGCGTTGGTCGGCGTAGCGCTCCACGTCTGCCTTGACGGCGTCTGGGACTCGGGCGTAGATAACCTGGCTCATGTCAGGGTATGCTAGCATATTGTCTCGTAATTGCGCTGACATCCGACACATCCACTCCACGAACTACACTCGTGTCATATGGCCACAGCGGGGCACGTACGCCCTCGCGGGGTTCTGCAGTGAGACGAACCTGGACCTGGACCGGACCAATGCTGCAGTGCTGACACCTTCACTGCCATGCTGCTCAGGAGCGGGACGCTTGGGTCAACGGGCCGAGGGTTACAGGTCCTCGCGTCTGTAGCCGACTACTTTCATTGGGCGTAGCCCGTGGCCGGCGCGGGCCGTCTGGGGCCGTATGGCCGGTAGGAGCGCTTAGTGAGCGATGGACTTCCCAGAGTGGTGGACGCCTGATGTACCTGCCGCGGGCGTCAGCGCCCATTGTTTGAGGCGGTAGCTCGAGCCATGCAGAAGACCGACGTCTCGGTAGGGGACCTCGTGCGGATGATCGAATTGGGAGAGCTGCGCCTCCCCGAGCTCCAACGCCGGTACGTATGGCCGGCGACTCGGGTCCGTGACCTCTTGGACTCGCTTTATCGCGGGTACCCGTCCGGGAGCATCCTCGTTTGGGAGACTACCGAGGAGGTGCCAGCTCGCGGCTTCGCCGTCGAGCAACGCGCCAGCGGTTACCTGACGCAGAAGCTGCTGCTCGATGGTCAACAAGGGCTGACCTCTCTGGCCGCTATCTTGCAGGGAAAGGCGCTGACCTTCAAAAACCGTGTCCGTTCCGTGGACATAGCCTTCAACTTGGACCATCCCGCAGGGCCTCCGACCGAGGTCACAGAGGTCGAGGACGACTCGCTCTTCGATGAGGACGGCGACGCCGACGAGGAGGCCGCCGGCGGCCCGAGTGTCCAGCAGCGGCTGCGCACGAGGACGTTCGCAGTAGCATCCAGGGCTTTGCTGGCCGATCCGCGCTGGGTGAAGGTATCGGACATCTTCAACCCAGAAGTGCGCGAATGGGACCTACTGAAGCCCTTGGTCGGTTCACCCGATCACCTGGACTACGAGAGGTACAGCCAGCGGCTACGGCGTGTGAAGCGCATTTCTGACTACCAGTACGTCATGCACCTTCTCGACCGTGACCTCCCGTACGAGGAGGTGGCGGAGATATTCGTCCGGGTCAACTCCCTCGGGATGAAGCTGAGGGGCTCTGACCTTGCCATGGCGCAGGTCACTGCGCGGTGGCGGGGGTCCCTCGAGAAGTTCGAGGACTTCGCTGATGAGTGCGAGAAGCTCTGGTTCAGCTTCGACCTCGGGCTCTTGGTGCGGACGCTGGTGGTGTTCGCGACCGGGCAGAGCCGGTTCCGGACTGTGTCGGGCCTCTCGGTCCCCCAGTTGGAGCAGTCGTGGCAGAAGACCAAAGACGGCTTGCGCTTCGCCATCAACTTCCTCCACACGAACGCAAGCGTCGAAGACGAGTCACTGCTGTCGTCGCCCTTGTTGGTTATACCCATCGCCGTCCTCGCAGTGGAGAGGAAGTTCGACTTCTCCGACAAGGAGAGCCGCGAACTGCTTCACTGGCTGCTGGTCGCGAACGCGACCGGCCACTATTCGGGGTCCAGCGAGACGGTGCTCGACATGGACCTTTCCACGATCTTTCGTCGGGGCGGGGCTGGGTCGGAGCTCCTCGACCTCGTGCGGCAACAAGAAGGCCGCACCCGTTTTTCAGCGGCGGACTTCGCGAGGCGAGGTCCTCGGAACCCGCTTTTCCAGACCACTTATTTGGCGGTCAAGCACGCTGGCGCCAGAGACTGGAGGAGCGGCCTCGGCCTGTCGCTCTCCCACTCGGGGAAGTCCCATTACATTCAGGTTCACCACATTTTCCCCAAAGCCGTTACGAAGGACCTCGACCCGGCAGAAGTAAACGAGATCGCCAACCTTGCCTTCATAAGTGGTGCTCAGAACCGGTATATTTCTGACAAGCTGCCCGAGGTCTATCTGGCAGAAATTGTCAATCGACGCGGACCAGAAATTCTTACTGCGCAGGGCATCCCGACCGACCCGGAGCTGTGGAAGCTGGAGAGCTTCCCAAGGTTTCTCGAGTACAGGCGCGCGCAACTCGCGCGCATAGTAAACGAGTTCCTCGACGGGGTCGCGAGCGAGGGGAGGCGAGCGTCGAGCGACATCGCCGGGCTAATCGCGGGTGGTGAAGGGCCAGACGTGGAGTTCAAGGAGACAGCTCGCTTCAACGTGCGAACCGGGTCTCAAGACAGGGTGCTCGAGGGAGTCGTCGTCAAAACCATAGCGGGGTTCCTGAACGCCAACGGTGGCACGCTCGTCATCGGTGTCGACGACGATGGCACGCCCGTTGGTGTGGAGCGCGATCTTGCGACGCTTTCCCGGCCTGACCGCGACGGCTATGAGCAGTTCCTCCGCAACTTGCTCAACGTCGCTATAGGCGGGGATCTCAGCCCACGGGTCACGATTGAGTTCCCAACCGTCGACGGTGTGATGCTGTGTGCTGTCAGTACGCCAGGATCGGCGCGTCCGGTGTGGCTCGGCCAGGGCAGTGATAAGGCTTTTTACGTTCGCAGCGGCAATACGACCGTGCCTCTCGACGGCGAAGAGGCTCACAAGTACATTCAGGAACATTGGAATGGGTAGGTGCGGTCCGCTTGGGCCGGGAGGACCGACGGAGCAGTAGGTGCCGCGTTACAGGTTCGACTGGTCCAACCTGCCCGTGGGGCTGCTCGTGAAGTTGGCTCGGTTCTTCGAGCTCGACGGGGCAGACCTGTCCTCAGCACTGCGGGGAGCGTTCGGGGCACGGCCCCGAGAGGACTTCGTGCGCGAGGCGCGGCCAGTCCTCGAGGAGGCTTGGCTGGCCCAGGACCCCGGAGCCCTCGCAGAGGTCGTCCACGCTCTTTGGCGGCCGAGCAGGGACGGCTACGTAGTCCCGGTCGATGTACGAGAACAGCTGGAATGGTTGGCAGAGCGCAACACGACCGAGCACCTCTGCCAGGTGGTCCTTGCCGAGTTGGTAAAGGCCGGCGAGCACCCACCACCGCTCTTCCACATGCCTGGGGAGCCGAAGGTGCTCCCGCTCCCGCCGGCGAAGGGGGACGGGGACCGCCAGCCTGAGAGCAGCGGCAATGGGCACGGCCGGCGGCCCGTACCGGCGCCAGCTTCCGGCGACCGGGACCACTACCGACCCCGGCCGAGTGTCAATACCACGGGCAGTCCCGTCGGGTCGCAGCCGGCGCTGGAGGTGGGCCAGCTGGTGCGGGCGCGAGGCCAGCAGTGGGTGGTGTCGGCCCTCCGGCGCAGTTCCCAGCCAGAGGACGAACTGGCGCCGGCGCGGCTCCCTGGCCGGACGCTGGCGACGCTCACGAGCGTCAGCGACGACGACCTCGGTGAGGAGCTGACCGTCGTTTGGGAGGTCGAGCCTGGCCGGGAGATCCTCCCTGTGAGTGACCTGCCCGCCGCCGGCTCTCCCCCTTACGACGACCCCGAGGTCCTCGGCGCGTTCTTGGACGCGGTGCGGTGGGGGACCGTCGCGAGCGCGGACACCCGCACGCTCCAGGCGCCGTTCCGCTCGGGCATCAGGATCGAGGACTACCAGCTCGAGCCGGTGGCGAGGGCACTTGCCACGCCGAGGGTCAACCTCCTTATCGCCGACGACGTCGGGCTCGGCAAGACGATCGAGGCCGGCTTGATCGCCCAGGAACTGTTGCTGCGCCACCGCGCCCGGCGGATGATCGTGGTCTGCCCGGCCTCGCTCACGAACAAGTGGCACGAGGAGATGCGCGACCGCTTCGGGCTCGAGTTCCAGGTCCTCGATGCTCTCGCGTTGAAGGAGCTGCGGAGGAGCCATGGCCTGGAAGCCAACCCGTTCTCGGTCTTCCCCCGCACGATCATCTCGCTCCAGTGGCTGAGGACCCCGAGGGTCCAGCGCCTCTTGGACGAAGTGCTCGGGCCAGAGGCTCAGTACCCAG
>DAHWQF010000919.1 GCA_027334785.1 Acidimicrobiaceae bacterium | reverse complement strand
GCGCTCTTGCGCTCGGCGGGCGCCAGCGTTGCCGCCTTTGCCGTCGTCTTCCTAGCGGCGTGGGTGGGCGCGAGGCAGAGCCTCGGCAACTTGCCGAGCTACTTCTCGGGCTCGGTCTCTGTCGCCCTCGGCTACAGCTCTGCCATGAGCCTCTCGGAGGGCCGCCTGGCCGAGGACTTCTTCGCACTGGCCGTGGTCGCGCTATTGGCCTTGGTGTACCACCTCGCCGCTTCCAGGCCTATAGCTGGCCACGAAGTTCCGGACGCCAAGGCCGGCAAGGTCAGGCGCCTTGCGCTCTTTGCGTCGCTCGCGGGCTGGGGCTGGGCGGCGGTGAAGGAGGGGTTCGTGCGCCATGACACCCACGACCTCACGTTTTTCGGCCTAGCGCTGCTAGCGATCGCTTTGGCGCGTGTCAGGCGTCGTTTCCTCGGGGTGCAGGCCGGAGCACTCGCTGTCGCCGCGTGCCTGGCCTGCATTGCTGCCGGCGCTCCCCCTGAGCAGCTTCACTCCCCGGGCGCGAGCACGGCGGCCTTGGCCACCGACCTCCGCGTGGCGCTCGGCCTGGGCGGGTTCAAGCTTGCGCAGGTTGGCCTGCGCGCTCGGCTTTTGGCCGCAGGCAACGGGCTGCCGGCAGCAGCCCTGTCCCTCGTGGAGGGCCACAGCGTCGCCATCGAACCCGCTGATGCCGCGGCTGCGTACCTTTACCC
>DAHWQF010000918.1 GCA_027334785.1 Acidimicrobiaceae bacterium | reverse complement strand
GACCTGTTCGGCACCGAGACGACCGAGGCCGCCCTATCGCTCGGCGTCGCGCCCGAGCGGATCTCGACGATCGCCGCTGGGCCCAACCCGCCCGGCGGCGTGCGCCCGACTGGCGGCGCCGCCGCTCGACCCGATGCCTTCGAGCGGACGCGATCGTCGCCGGAGCGATCACGGTTCCCATCGCCGCCAGGTTCCCGATCGAGGAGATCCGGGACGCCGTGGCGATGCAGGCGGGACGCCACGTCCACGGCAAGGTCGTCGTGACCATGTGACCGCGCGCCCAGCGTTTCTTATTAAACCTGGATCCACCGCCTAGGGACACGTAGTTACGCCTGGTCGAAGGCAGCCAGCACGACGCCAGCGCCGACGAGCTCGCCAACGGTCCGGGGGTCGGCCCAGCCCACCGAGGGAGCCTGCACGAGGGCGTAGACAAGAAGCGTCGTCCCGCCGGTAACGAGGATTGCGCCCACGGCGTCGAAATGACGCCGCTCGGCGTGGCCGAGCTCGGCGGAGACGAGCCGGAAAATCGGACCCAGGACGAGCACGCAGACGATGGGATTCACGAACATCACCCAGCGCCATCCAGGACCCAGGGTGAGAAGGCCGCCCGCAAGGACACCGATGGCCGAGGCGAAGCCGCCCACCGCTCCCCAGACACCAAGGGCAGTGTGTCGGTCCTTTCCCTCTTTGAAGCTCGTGGCGAGGATCG
>DAHWQF010000917.1 GCA_027334785.1 Acidimicrobiaceae bacterium | reverse complement strand
CAACCCGAGCGTGCCCACGGTGCTCGTGTACAACACGCGCTCGCACCCGACGGCTTCGGCGGCGGCGAGCACGTTGCGCGTCCCGTGGATGTTGACCTCGTAGAAGATCGACGGGCGCGGCGCCCAGAAGCCGTACACGGCCGCGCCGTGGAACACGAACCGGCAGCCGTCGAGGGCTCGCCGCACCGACCCGGCGTCGCGCACGTCGGCTGACCGGCGCTCGACGTCGAGGTCGTCCAGGTTGCGCCGGTCCCCCGACGGCTCCACCACGGCCACGACGGACGCGCCCCGCTCCAGCAGTTGACGGACCACGGCGGAGCCGATGAAGCCGGCGGCGCCGGTCACGGCCACGCGGTCGCCGGCACGCAGGCCGACGACGGGCGGGCTCGCCTCGTCCGCCGTCCCGGCCGGCGTCACGCCGGTGCCATCACCGGCTTCGAGCCGTTCCGGCGCAGCGCGCTCTTCGCCATGGTCGAGCCGAACTCCACGAGCAGGCCCGAGCCGCGGTGCGCGTCGCGCAGCACGTCGTCCAGGGCGCCCACGAAGGCGTCGACCTCCTCCTGGCCGGCGATGAGCGGGGGCAGCAGCTTGACCACGTTCATGTTGTCGGCGGCGACCTGGGTGAGAATGCGGTGCCGGTGGAACAGCGGGACGACCACCATCTGGGAGAAAAGAGCCCTGCGGACCGCTTCCACCGCGTTCCACCGCAGCCGGAG
>DAHWQF010000916.1 GCA_027334785.1 Acidimicrobiaceae bacterium | reverse complement strand
ACGTCCGCGACGGCGCATGGGTGGCCGAGGTGACCGAGATGCTCGACCTGGAAGCCTGGCCGAAGGGCAGCCGGGTCGTGGTGCGCAAGGAGCGGCCACACCCCGGTGCCCAGCTCAGCTTCTTCGACACGATCTGTGGCTTCCGCCACACCGCCTTCATCTTCGCCCCGAGAAGCGAGCACGAGAAGATCACGACGGGTATCGACGCCTTGGAGCTCCATCACCGCCGCCACGCCCGGGTCGAGGACCGGATCCGCCAGGGGAAGGCCGCCGGTCTCGAGAACTTCCCCTGCAAGGAGGTGGCGGAGAACAACGCCTGGCTGGAGCTCGTGCTCGCCGCAGCCGACCTCGTCTGCTGGTCCAAGCTCATCTGCTTCGCAGACGACGAAGCGCTCTCACGCTGCGAGATCGCCGCCTTTCGCTACCGCATCTTGCACATGGCAGCTCGCCTCACGAGGTCCGCCAGGGTCACCCACCTGCGCCTCGACAAGACGTGGTCCTGGGCCAAGCAGCTCGCGCTCGCGTTCAGCCGCCTGCGGGCGGCGTTCGCCTGAGCCGCCCACGCTCTGCACCGGCACGACGACCGGTGCCATCAGGCACCATCCACGCCGAGGCTCTGATCGTGCGCGCCCGCACGCCGGTCACGACTATCGCGAACTCTGCGTCGTGGCCACGGACCGCTATGTACTCATCGTACCTGCACATTCATCGCCACG
>DAHWQF010000915.1 GCA_027334785.1 Acidimicrobiaceae bacterium | reverse complement strand
GGGCTTGCCGAGGGCAGCGAGCACGAAGCGGACCACCGCAGCGTGCTCGGGCGGGGTCCCGGGCGGGATCACGTACCCGGCCGGGAGCCCGTGGCCGCCCGGCCCGGCGAGGCCGCCCGTTCCCTGCCCGCAGGCGCCGGGATGGTTCGCGCCGGCGAGGACGGCTGCGACGATGCGCCCGGCTGCGATCCAGTTCACCTCGTAGTTGGCGCCGTTCGCGAACGCCGAGCGCTGCACCGCCTGCGCGGCCTGCCAGGGAGCGAGGCGCTCCCAGCCCGGGAGCGCGAGCAGGCGGCGGACGAAGGCGTCGGTGGCGTAGGTCGGATCCATCACCTCGGCGGGCGTCCCCCAGCCCTCGGACGGCTGCTGCTGGAACAGCCCGAGGGAGTCCGCCGTCCCGTAGTCCAGGTTGCGCAGACCCGACTCGGTCATCGCGACCATGACCGCGATCCGAGCGACCTCTTCTCGCTCGCCTGACGCAGCCATCGCGGCCGAGACGATCAGGTCCGCCACGGGTAGCGTGTCCGGATAGGCCATGAGGGCGCGCAGATGGATCGGCGTCGTGATCAGCACGCGCGGGCGCGGGAGCGATTGCAGCGCCTGACAGACATCGGCCGGATAGAACGGCCGCTCCGCGCACAGGGCCGAGCCGCTCGCCCACGGCAGCAGCACACTGGACTCGAACCCATACATGTGCTGCGCCGGCACGGTCGCCAG
>DAHWQF010000914.1:439-719 GCA_027334785.1 Acidimicrobiaceae bacterium | reverse complement strand
GGCTTCTGCGGGCGGCCGCCCCAACAAGATTGCCCTCACCCCAACGCCTGCTTGACGTGCCCTGATTTCCAGACCACGCCGGAGTTTCTTCCCGTCCACCGCCAGCAAGCGGACAACACCCGCATCCTTATCGCCACTGCTGAGGCCAATGGCCATTTTCGCTTGGCGGCGAACCATCGAAGGGTGCTCGAGAGCCTGGAGCGTATCATCCCTACCCTTGAAGCCATCCAAGAGGTTGACGGTGCGCGCTAACAACACGGCGTTCATCGTCAAAGCCGCC
>DAHWQF010000914.1:0-429 GCA_027334785.1 Acidimicrobiaceae bacterium | reverse complement strand
AGAGGAAGCGCTCCGGCACCTCGACAGCTCCAGCGGCCCTGTGAACTTTCGAGCCGTGGCGGACGCTGCGGGCGTTTCGAGATCGTGGCTATATCGGGAACCAAACCTGCGTACGAGGGTCGAACGACTCCGGCACGACCGGCCGGCGAACGCGCCCTCTCCGCCGTCTACTCAGCGTGCTTCGGCGGAGTCCCTGCAGCGTCGCTTGGAAGCGGCCCTTGACGAGGTCGCCAGCCTCAAGGAGGAGAACCGTCAGTTGCGTGAGCAGGTGGCCCGGCTCCACGGCGAACGCCGTGTTGGTTGGGGCCGGACAGTTCCGTGAACGACATGTCTACAAGGAGAAAGTCTTTATGCAACAACAGTCTTTTCGGCTAACCTATAGAGAATGAAGTACTGCTTCAAGCGTGCCGAGCGGTAGTAGCAGTGCAG
>DAHWQF010000913.1 GCA_027334785.1 Acidimicrobiaceae bacterium | reverse complement strand
CCTCGGCCGGCCAGCCCTGGTCTCGCAGCCAGCGGGCGCCGTCCAGGGGGTGGAAACCACTGAGCACGAGCTCGGGCGCGTAGCCGACGTCGTGCAGCCAGGCGGCATCGAGCACGGCGGTACACCAAGCGCCCTCGGCCAGCTGGTTGGCGCCAGCAGCCTGGCGAGCTACGGCCTCGGAGTGGGCAAGGCGTGAACCGACCCCTGTCAGAAGGCGGGCCGCTTCCTCCGGGGCGTTCATAGAAAGACCCTACTGGCACCTATGGACACGTCTCCCAGCCTGAGCGCGTCGGAAGGCTCGCTGCCCGTGGACGCCGGGCAAGGCCACCGTCGGGCAAAAGATCCCAAGATCCCAAGATCCCAAGATCCCGTGCCTGTCGCGCTGCCTGGAATCTCTTTGGGATCTTGGGATCTTGGGATCTTGGGATCTTGATGCCGGTACCAGCCCTCGGGGCCGGTAGGAAACGCGGCCCAAATGGGCCGTCGCGGCCAAGCACCCGCAGCAGCCGGCCACGCTGGGACCGTCGCTGGACACAATTGCCTCGGCTTGCCCCGCTTCGCATGCTGGCACGGTTGGGGGACGGGGTGGCCTTGAACCTTCGGTAGGGCACGAGCCCGCTTGGACCAGCTCTTCGAGCAGCCAGGCGATGCAGAGGTGACTTCTGGCGAGCTCGGCCAGACCCGTCAAAGCGCTTTACCCGAAGGCCACCGGCAACAGCGGCG
>DAHWQF010000912.1 GCA_027334785.1 Acidimicrobiaceae bacterium | reverse complement strand
TACCAGGCCGGCATGCCCCTGGCCCTGCTCACCGAATGGCTCGGGCACGCTGATCCCGAGACCACGCTCATCTACGCCCACGCCGACACTGAGATGAAGCGCCGTGCTCTTGAGAAAGCAAATAGCGCCACAACCCAGAGTCCCCTTCCGGCCCCCATGTGGCACGACCGGGACGACATCATCCAGCGCCTGTGCGGGCTCAAGGAGTGACATCGGATTATCCCGACAAGCGACAGTCAAAGGAGGGCGTCATCCCAGGTCACAGGCCCATCACGCATGGGTATCGGAATAACCCGGGAATCGGAGTAATACCAGAACGTGGACTTCGGGTCCACGTGGCCCATGTACGTCGAGAGCAACGGCAACATCGCCTGCACGTCGACGCCCGCCCGGTGCCAGTCGACGAGGGTGTTGGTGGCAAACAGATGACGAAGGTCGTGGATGCGGGGCCCGCCTCGGCCGGAGCAGACGTCGAGGCCGGCGTGTGCGAGCAGCCGCTTGAAGACCGAGAGCACGCTTCTATAGACGAGCCTCGTACCCGTCATGGTGAGAAAGAAGCTGGGCGCCTTCGGCTCAGGGCACAGCTCGTCTCGGCGCTCGCTGTAACGCCGCAGCGCCTGCACAGTGCTCTCATGCAGCGGGACCTCCCTCGACTTGTTGAACTTCGACTCGAGCACTCGCACAAGGCCAGAACTGAAGCAGACGTCACCCCGGTCGAGCCTGA
>DAHWQF010000911.1 GCA_027334785.1 Acidimicrobiaceae bacterium | reverse complement strand
GCTACTGAGCCCTGGCCCTGGCCGACGTGCGCCCTTGGGCACCTCGCCTGGGCTCTGTGGCCGCTGGGTCCTGCCGGCCGAGCGCTTCGTCCAAGAGCACCTCGGCCGCCTTTGCAGCTACCTGGCGCATCTGGGCGAGGATCTCCCTTGCCCGACGGTCGTTGCCGATCCACTCGCTGTAGAGCCCTGCCTGGCCGGGGGTGAGCCGGCGATTGACCGTCTTGCCGTCGACCGTTTGGGTGAGGTGCCAGTAGGGACCGTGTAGTCGAGGCGGATCGGCGTGGCAGGCGCAGTTGGCCTTGCCGCAGCGACCGGGCCGAGCGGCGATGCTGCCGGCTGCGATGTAACCGATATCGGCGAGCTGGCAGGCGAGCTGGCGGTAGCGACGCTCGTAGGCGTCGAGCAGGGCAGTGGTCTTCTTGTTCACCATCACAGTCTTCTCCCGGGAGGGAGTATCCCACCTTGCGAGTCCTAGCGGAACCTTCCGGGCTATCGTCCTGAGCCCCTTTTCGAGCCTGCTGGGACTTTCTTCAAAATGACCCGCTGACCAGCGCGTTTGTCCTGGTCAAAGGCTCGCGTTTTGGCGCTGGAGGGTGTATGACCTAATACGTGACTTCGATCATCGGCAAGACCATCAAGGGCCAGACGTACTACTACTCGCGTGAGGTCGCCCGGGTGGGTGGCAAACCCAAGATCATCTCCCAGCGCTACTTGGGCAAGGCGG
>DAHWQF010000910.1 GCA_027334785.1 Acidimicrobiaceae bacterium | reverse complement strand
CGGTGTTGATATCGAGTGTTACGTCCCGCGATAATGTAGGAGCCATGTCACGAGCTATTCGAGGTTGAAACGACGGGGCGCCAGAACGCGGAGATACCCAAGGATGCGTGGGAAAAACTGTGTGAACACTCCACCGGCTAAAGCCGGTGGCTTCAAGTTACGGCTGGAAGCCGGATCGGTCGGCACCAAGGCCGATGGCTGTCGCTACACAATATGGAAATCATCATCCGGTTCCGGCGGAGTTTGGTTCTTGAGGTACTCCTGCCAAACCTCATCCGTAACGTTCCCGCTACTCGCCACCCAATAGCCCCGGCCCCATAAGTGCTGGCCCCAGTAGGGGTCAGCTCACGAAACGGAAAAAATCGTACGGTAAGTGTAGCGGCTTGTAGCGCGGTCGTGTACGCCTTTCCTTTGGTGCGTTCCCAGGTCATCACGCGCTTGTCGAAAGGCGGCACCTTGCTGACCAACCCGTAATTGCTCGCCAATCTTAAAGCGTTGCCAACCGCCGCAGGCGGAAATCCCGTAGCGGTGGCGAGTTCCCGTGAATCCATGGCTCCTGCTAAGGCAGCAACGACAATCGGGACCAGTTCTTCGGTGGTTTTCTGAGGTTCTTTTGATGGTTTGTGCAGGGTGCTTTTTTCGGTGAAGCCTTGGAAATGGTCCACCTCATGCGGTCCCTGCGAGTAATGGGGGTGTTTCCGAGGATGGTAACGCCCAAACATTG
>DAHWQF010000090.1 GCA_027334785.1 Acidimicrobiaceae bacterium | reverse complement strand
GTGCACGCCGACATGAGCTTCGGGGTGCCCTCGACCTCGACCACGCAGAGCCGGCAGGCACCCACGTCCGAAAGGCCCTCGAGGTGGCAAAGCGTCGGGATGTGGATCTCGTTTTCCTCGGCGGCAGAAAGGATGGTCTCGTCCGACCTGGCCGCTACGTCCTTGCCATCTATCTGCAGTGTCCTGACCTCGCTCATGCCTGGCCCACCCCCGCGGCCACGGGCTCGGCCGCGCCCATCGGGCAGGACCCAGCCGGGCACACGTGCTCGTCGATATGCGCCAGGTACTCGTCCCGGAAATAGCGCAGGGTGGAAAATACAGGGCTGGGAGCGCCTTGCCCGAGCCCGCACAGGCTCATGGCCCGGACCATCCCGGCCAGACTTTCCAGCTGCTCCAAGTCCCGTCGGTTCGCAACGCCTCGGGTCATGCGGTCGAGCGAGCGCCACATCTCGTGCGTCCCGACCCGGCAGGGGACGCACTTGCCGCAGGACTCCTGCCGGCAAAAATCCATGAAAAACTTGGCAACGTCGACCATACAGCTGGTGTCGTCCATCACGATCATGCCGCCCGAGCCCATCATCGAGCCTGCTTGGGTCAAGCTCTCGTAGTCCACCGGCATGTCGAGCAACTCCTCGGGCAGGCAGCCGCCGGCGGGACCGCCGGTTTGGACGGCCTTGAAGCGCCGGCCCGGCGCCAGCCCGGCGCCGATGTCAAAGACTATTTCCCGCAGGGTGAGCCCCATCGGGACCTCGATGACCCCGGTGTTTTTGACCGCCCCGGCCAAGGAGAAGACCTTCGTCCCCTTGGAGCGCTCGGTGCCTATGGAGGAGAACCACTCCCCGCCTCTTTTTATTATGGAGGGCACGTTGGCGAAAGTCTCCACGTTGTTGATGAGCGTGGGGCAGCCCCAGAGGCCAGAGGCCGCCGGGTAGGGGGGCCGGGGCCTCGGCGTGCCACGTTCCCCTTGTATGGACGCGATGAGCGCCGTCTCCTCGCCGCAAACGTAAGCTCCCGCCCCCATCCGCAGCTCCACGTGGAAGGAAAAGCGCGTGCCGGCCACCCTGGCCCCTAGGTAGCCCTTTTGTTCCGCCTGGCGGATGGCGAGCGCGAGGCGTTCGGCAGCCAGGGGGTACTCGGCCCGGACGTAGACATAACCCCGGTTGGCACCGACGGCATAGCCCGCGATGGCCATGCCCTCGAGGACCTGGTGCGGGGAGCTTTCCATTACGCTGCGGTCCATGAACGCGCCGGGGTCCCCCTCGTCGGCGTTGCACACTACGAACTTTCCCGCCACCCCGGCCTCTTTGGCCACCGTCCTCCACTTAAGCCCCGTCGGGTAACCAGCGCCCCCTCGCCCGCGCAGGCCGCTTTT
This sequence comes from Acidimicrobiaceae bacterium, assembly GCA_027334785.1. GTDB lineage: Bacteria > Actinomycetota > Acidimicrobiia > Acidimicrobiales > Palsa-688 > JAJZYO01. The sequence continues at coordinate 8,509 of DAHWQF010000090.1, read as the reverse complement.
CACGACCTCGCTCGTCACCTCGTCTGGCGACATCGAACCGACCACCTTGGCCAGCGCCTCGTAGCCTCCAGTCGCCAAGTAGTCGTCGATGTTCTCGGGGTCCACTTTCCCGCAGCGCTCCAGCACCACCTTGACCTGGCGGGAATAAAACGGGTCGCTCGCCACCGGCCGCCCGCCCTGCGCTTCCCCTTTCAAACTGGCGAGCAAGGCCTCGTGGCTGGAAGGGTCGCCCGGCACGACCCGCTCGAAAATCCTGCCCTGCTCGGGCACCTCCACCAGCGGGCCGGCGGCGCACAACCCGAGGCAGCCGACGCGCCGGACGGTCACATCGGCGAGGCCGGCGGCGGCCACCTCTGCCTCCAAGGCTTGGCACACCTCGGCCGAGCCCATCGCCAGGCAACTGGCTGCCTGGCAGACGTTGGCAGAAGCCCTCGGCGGCTGGGCCCCGGCCGGGGCCGCGGCCGGGGCCGCGGCGCTCACAGCGCCTCCACTAACGAGGCCAGTTCCGGAGGGGACAACTTCCCGTGCACCTCACCGTCCACGACCGCGACCGGCGCCATGCTGCACGGCCCGAGGCAGCGCACCTCCTCGAGCGAGAGCCACCGGTCGGGGGCGGCCTCTTTCCCCCGGGCAGCGAGCACGCCGGTAACAGCGCCGAGCAAGGCGCCGGCGCCGTCCAAATAGCAGGCGGTCCCGGTGCAGACCACACAGCTGTGGCGGGCTACCGGCTCGAGCGTAAAATAAGAGTAAAACGTGGCCACACCGTAGGCCTTGCTCTGCGGCACCCCAAGGCGGTCCCCTACGTAGGAAAGTACCTCCGGGTCGAGGTAACCAAAGGCTTCCTGAGCGGTGTGGAGCACCTCGATCAGGGCGTCGGGCCGGTAGCCGAGCTCGCGCATTTTCGCTTCTACCTGGTCCCAGCGTCCGCCGTCGCTCGGGACGCCAGCCTGGGGACGGCCTGGATCGGGCTGAACAGTTGCGACTGCCACTAGTTATTTGGCCTCCTTTGCCAATTGTCGCTCGCCCTGTGCCGCGGGCCATGGCCACGCTACGCCGCCCCCCCTTGGGGGTACAAGGGCCCGAAGGTCCCTTCTCACGGTGACCCTGGGCCCTGACGGCAACCTCGCCTGGCCGCTACGGCCGGGCACGGTTGGCCTCAGCCCTTCGGAGCGCCCCCGCTTTCCAGGCGGGCAAGCAGCACCGTGCCGACCGGGCTCCCAAGGCCGGTGCACGCGTCCCATCCCTTCCCGGCCTGGTAGGCACCGTTGTCCCCAGAAGTGATGTCCCGCAGCCCCGGCGCCGGCACGCCCGGCATTACGCCCGCATAGAGCGCCGGCGGGAGCCACCCGGGCGAGCGCCCGAGGGCCTGGGCGAGGCGGGCAATGAGAGCAGCCCACAGGGGCGCCACCGCGCTCGTGCCCCCGACGACCTGCTCGGTGCCGTCGGCGAGCACCTGGTAGCCCGTCTCTGGCGAGGCGTCGCCGGCCACGTCCGGCACCCCTCGCCCCGCCGTGCCGGTGCCCGCTCTCGTTACCTGGCTCGCCGCCTGCTGCCATGAAGGCAGCGGGTAGACATCGCTCACGCCACCCCCAGTTGCCCCGCCGTGGGGGAGATCGTCCCAGACCACCTCGGAAGCCTCCGCGCGCGTCCCGGCACCCGCCTCCAAGCGGGTCCCGCCGCAGCCGAGCACGTAGGGGCTCGAAGCCGGGAAATCGACATGGGGCTGGCCGTCGCCCACCCCGTCATCGCTCCCGCTGTCACCGGCGGCGACGGTCACGGTGACCCCGAGGGCCACGGCGTCACTGCACACCTTGTCGAGGGCGTCCCGGCCCTGGACGGACCAACTGTCCTCGCTCTGTCCCCAGCTGATGCTGACGGCTACGGGGGTGGGCTGCGCCGACACAGCTTCGGCGAGAGCGTCGTGGAAACCGGCGTCGGTATTGGGCGCGAAGTACACGACCTGGGCTGCCCCGGGCGCCGCGGCACCGATCACCTCGACATCTAGTGCCACCTCCACGTCTGCGTTGGCCTCAACTCCGCTGGCTGTGGGGGCCCCGTCCACGCTCACCGCCCGCACGTCGGGGGCCGGGAGGCCGAGGCCCGAGAAGTACTTCGCCAGGTCAGTTTGCGAGAGCCCACCGCCCAGTTCGACCACGGCGACGACTTGGCCGGTGCCGTCGGTGCCGGACGGGAAGCCGTACAGGGAGGCGACCTGCGCCGGCGTGTACGACGTCGCCACCGTCGCGGGGCTGGCAGCACGAAGGTGCGGCTGCGCCTGGGGCCTGTCGTCGAGCCCCAGCACGGCGGTCACTACCTCGGCCACATCCGCAGGCAGGCTGAGCGGGCCGGTGCGCTGGCGATGGCGTACGGGCAGCCCCGTTACCGGGCTTATGCTCTCGACCTCTTGCAGCGCGGTACCGAAAAACCGCGTCAGGACGCCAGCGGGGCCAACGGCGACCACGCGCCTGCTCCCGGCGTCCTGGTCGACCACCCGGGCGCCGGCAGCCTCCAAGGCCTCGACGACCCGGCGGAGCTCACCGGGGTCAGCGCCGTGGGCCGAGCGCAACTCCTCCCGGCTGAGCCGGCGCTGCCCGGCCAGCACGTCGGCGGGCAGCGAAGCCCGCCGGCGGAGGACGACTGTGACCTGGACGGGCTCGTCGTCGTGGACCGGGCCGATCGTCCTCGCGCCTTCTACGGCTTGGCGGCTGCTGCCCGCCAGCACGACCCTTCTGCTTTCCTCCAAGGCTTCCCTCCCCGCGCCCGCTGTCCCCGCGCGACCCTAGCTTCCAGGTGCGGCACCGCCTAGCATCGCGTCGGTGACGCCGCCCCTGGCGGCCGCTACAGAGGGGGGTTGGCTCCATGAGCAGCGTCCGGTTGTTGGTCGGGACCCGCAAGGGTGCCTTCGTGCTCACTTCTGACGGCCGGAGAGAGCGCTGGAAAGTAGAGGGCCCTCACTTCGGCGGCTGGGAGGTCTACCACGTTGCCGGGTCCAAGGCGAACCCGGAACGGATCTGGGCCTCGCAGACGAGCAGTTGGTTCGGCCAGGTGCTGCAGCGCTCGGATGACGGCGGGAAGACCTGGTTAGCAGTCGGCAACGAGTTCAGTTACGAGGGCGACCCTGGCGCCCACCTTTGGTACGACGGGACACCAAGGCCTTGGGAGTTCAAGCGGGTTTGGCACCTAGAGCCCTCCCTCGACGACCCTGACCTGGTCTGGGCGGGGGTGGAGGACGCGGCGCTGTTCCGGTCGGAGGACGGCGGCAAGAGCTGGCAAGAACTGCCCGGCCTGCGCCTCCACCCGAGCGGGCCCCGCTGGCAGCCCGGCGCCGGCGGGCTCTGCCTCCACACCATCGTGCTCCACCCCGGCGACCCGGCTCGGATGGTGGTGGCGATCTCGGCCGCCGGCGTGCTTTCGACCCGCGACGGGGGGAGCACGTGGGCACCGGCCAACCGCGGCCTGCGGTCGCAGTTCCTCCCCGAACCAGAGGCGGAAGTTGGCCATTGCGTCCACAAGGTCGTGGCGCACCCCTCGCGCCCCGACGTGCTCTACATGCAAAAGCACTGGGACGTCATGCGCAGCGACGACTGGGGGGCCTCCTGGCAGGAGGTGAGCGGCGACCTGCCGAGCGACTTTGGCTTCGCGATCGGCGTTCACGCGCACGAGCCCGAGACCATCTACGTGGTCCCGATAACAAGCGACAGCGAGCACTACCCGCCGGAAGGCAAGCTCCGCGTGTACCGCTCACGGACCGGGGGCGGTGACTGGGAGGCGCTCACCGAGGGGCTCCCTCAGGCTCACTGCTATGTGGATGTGCTGCGCGACGCCATGACGGTCGACTCGCTCGAGCCGTGCGGCGTCTATTTCGGGACCACCGGAGGGCAGGTTTACGCGTCCGCCGACGCGGGCGACACATGGGCGCCGGCGGCGAGCAACCTGCCCGCGGTCCTCTCCGTCGAGGCCCAGACCCTGCCGTGAACCCGGCCAGCACCGCCGCAGCCAGCGGGAGCTCGGCCGGCGCCGGCGCAGTCGGGGGGGCTTCGGCAGTCGCAGCGCGCGTCCGGGTGCGCCTCCCCGCGCAGTTGCAGAAACTGGCGCAGCTGCCGGCTGAAATCGTGGTCCAAGTGGACGGGGCCGTCACCCAGCGGGCGGTCATCGACGCGCTGGAGCGCGAGCACCCCGTCCTCGGGGGGACCGTGCGGGACCGGGCGACGGGTAAGCGCCGTCCGTTCGTGCGGTTCTTCGCCGGCGAGTCGGACCTATCGAACGCCTCGCCAGACGAGCCGCTGCCGGCGGCGGTTTGCGAGAGTAGGGAGCCGTTCGTAGTGCTAGGAGCTATCGCCGGCGGTTAGCGGCCCCCGGTGCCGGGCCGGCGGTTAGCGTTGCCCACTATGGCCGACAACTCTTTGCGTGGTTACTTGCGCTTCGGCACGATCGCCGGCTCCACCGTGGCCTTCGTGACCGAGGACGACCTGTGGACGGTGCCGGCGGAGGGAGGCCAAGCCAGGCGGGTCACAGCAGATCTGATCGGCGTCGCCGGCCCGGTCCTTTCCCCCGACGGGAAGTTGGTGGCGTTCACGAGCCACTCGCAGGGCCAGCCCGAGGTCTACGTGGTACCGGCCCAAGGCGGGATGGCCACCCGGCTCACCTGGCTCGGGGCACCGCGCCGGAATACCAGGGTGCTCGGCTGGACGCCTGATGGCAGGGTCGCGTTCGCGAGCGACGCCGGCCAGCCTTTCTCGTCGTTGACGATGCCCTACGCCATCAGGGCCGACTGCCCTGGCGCCCCCGAGCCTCTCCCCTACGGGCCGGTGGGCCACCTCTCATTCGGCCCCCATGGCGGTCTCGCGATCGGCCGGAACACGGCCGACCCAGCCCGGTGGAAGCGCTACCGAGGTGGCACCGCCGGCGCCATCTGGCTGGACCGCGAAGGCAACGGCGACTTCCGCCTCCTTCTGCGCCCCGAGGCCATCGGGGGCAACCTGGCCGCACCCATGTGGGTGGGCGAACGCATCTATTTCCTCTCCGACCACGAGGGCATAGGCAACCTGTACTCCTGCTCGCTCGAGGGCACCGACGTCACGCGCCACACGGACCATGGCGAGTACTACGCCCGGTTGGCCTCGAGCGACGGCCGGCGCATCATCTACCAGGTGGCCGCCCGGCTTTGGACCTACGAGCCGGCCACGGGCAGGTCCGAAGAGCTCGAAGTCGAGCTCGGCAGCCCCCGCACCCAGCGCCAGCTCCGCTTCGTGCCTGCCGAACGTTACCTCGGCGGGTACGCCCTCGACCAGACCGGCGAGCACTTCGTCGTGGACACGCGGGGCAAGCTGTTCAGCTTTGCAGCCTTCGACCGGCCGGTCGTACAGTACGGCGAAGCTCAGGGCGTCCGCTACCGCCTGGCGAGCTTCCTGGCCGACGGCGCCGGGATCGTCGTGGTGAGCGACGCCAGCGGCGCAGAAGGGCTGGAGGTCCACGCTCCCCGAGCACCTGGCGAGGCAGCCCGGGCCGTGCGAGCGCTCCAGGTACCCGACCTCGGGCGTCCCCTCGAACTCGTCCCATCGCCTGAGGGCACCTGGGCAGCCGTCACCAACCACAAGCACCAACTCCTCCTGGTGCCGACCAGTGAGGGGGAGAGCCGGGTAGTGGACGAGTCGGCCTTCGGGCCCATAACCGGGCCGGCGTGGTCACCCGACGGGCGCTGGGTCGCCTACAGCTTCCCAGCCAGCGCGCAAACCTCCCAGGTCAAGCTGGCAGGTACCCAAGGCGCCGAGACATATGCCCTCACCGAGCCCGAGTTCCGCGACTTCTGCCCGTCGTGGGACCCCACGGGCAAGTATGTCTACTTCCTCTCGAGGCGGACCTTCGACCCGGTGTATGACAGCTTGTTCTTCGACCTCGGCTTCCCGCTCGGCAGTAAGCCCTATTTGGTAACGCTCCAAGCCGACGTACCCTCGCCGTTCCTCGAGCGCCCAGTACCCGAGCGGCCCTCGGAGAGCAGCCGCCCGCCAAACGGGCCCGGCGGCGCAGTCGGCCGCGCCGGCGCAGCTGGCGCGGGAACGGGAGACGCCGGCGAAGACGGCCCTCAGGCCACCCCCCCGGTCCGCATCGACCTCGAAGGCATAACCCAAAGGGCAGTCGTGGTCCCCGTCCCCGAGGCGCGCTACGAACGGGTCGTCGCCCTCGACAACAAGCTCCTCCTCCTTTCCCGGCCACCGGAAGGCTCGCTGGAACGGGACTGGACGGCCGCCGCCCCGCCCGCCAACGGCACGCTCGAATGCTACGACCTGGTCGAGGACCACCGGGAAACGTGGCTCACGGGTGTCGCGGACCTCGAGGTGAGCACCAACCGGGCACGGCTCGCATATACCTTCGCCGGCGAAGACGGCCCCGGGAGCCGCCGGGTCCGGCTGGTCGCCACCTCTGCCAAGCCCGACGCCGACCTCGCCAAGGAGCCACCCGGGCGCCGGAGCGGGCTGGTCGACCTCGGGCGGGTGCGGGTGCTGGTGGGCCCCGGCGCGGAATGGGCGCAGATGGTGAAGGAGGCCTGGCGGCTCCAGCTCGACCACTTCTGGGCCGACGACCTCTCCGGCGTCGACTGGCAGAGGGTGCTCGACCGGTACATGCCCCTGGTAAGCCTGGTCGCCACCCGGAGCGAGCTCTCCGATTTGATCTGGGAGATGCAAGGTGAGCTCGGCACGTCGCACTCCTACGAGTTCGGCGGGGAGTACCGCGACGCTCCGGCCTGGGGGCAGGCCCACCTCGGGGCCGATTTCACCAGGGACGCCCTCGGGGCCTGGGTGGTAGCCCGGCTGGTACCAGGGACGAGCTGGGACCCCAAGGAAGCCTCTCCCCTGCTGACCCCGGGCGCCCGGATCCGGCCGGGTACAGCCGTTCTAGCAGTGAACGGCCAGCCCGTCGACCTGGACCGCGGCCCGGCTCCCCTCCTCGCCAACCAGGCGGGCCTCCCGGTCGAGCTGACCGTGGCCGATCCCCCCGAAGTGGCGTGGGAAGCCTCACCGGGCCGGGCCGGCGACGGCGAGGCTGTCCCGCGGCGGGTCGTCGTACCCACCCTCGCCGACGAAAGGCGGCTCCGCTACCGGGACTGGGTGGTCACCAACCGCCGGAAGGTCAGGCACGCCACCGGTGGGCGCGCCGGCTACCTCCACATCCCCGACATGGGCCCTCGGGGCTGGGCCGAGTTCCACCGCTCCTACCTGTCCGAGGTGGAGCGCGACGCCCTGGTGGTCGACGCCCGCTTCAACGAGGGCGGGCACGTGTCCGGCCTCGTCCTGGAGAAGTTGGCCCGCCGGCGGATCGGCTGGGACGTGCCCCGGCGGGGCGCCCCGGTCCCCTACCCGGAGGAGGCGCCGGTCGGGCCGCTCGTGCTGGTCACCAACGAGTGGGCGGGCAGCGACGGGGACATCTTCACGCACGGGTGGAAGATGCTCGGGCTCGGCCCCATCGTCGGCACGAGGACCTGGGGAGGCGTGATCGGCATCGAGCTCAACCAGACCCTTGTAGACGGGAGCCTCACCACGCAGCCCGAGTACGCCTTCTGGTTCGACGACGTCGGCTGGGAAGTGGAAAACCGGGGCGCTCTGCCGGACGAGGAGGTCCTTTTCCGCCCGCAGGACTACGCGGCAGGACGCGACCCACAACTCGAGCGCGCCATCGAGCTCGTGAGCGCCGCGCTCGGCCGCTACCAGCGGGCCCAGCCCCAGCTAGACCGGCGACCCGCCAAGCCGTTGCCGGTGCTGCCGGCGAGGAGCTAGCGCCCGTAAAAAGGGCCCGCCGCTTCAGGCGGGGCGTGAGAGGGGCCGGCTTTTACTGCCAGGACCGGGCAGCCGGCTTGGAGGAGGATTTCCTGGGCGTTGGAGCCGAGCAGCAGCTTGCCGACCGGGGAGCGCCGGCGCAGCCCGATCACGATCAGGTCGGCCCCGGTCTCGCTGGCGACGCTCACGAGATCCACCGCCGGCGTGTGCCCTCGCGCGAGGTCACGCACCTCGTACTCGACGCCCGAACCGGAAAGCTCGCGGTCTAGGCGCTCGAGCTCCTCCCGGTTGGCGCTCACCGCTTCGTCGGTCTCACTGCTGCCGCCGGGGCTCGAGTGAACCACCACCAAGCGGGCCGACCGTAGACGCGCCTCCTCGACCCCGCGCTCGAGCGCGGCCCGGCCCTCGGGAGTGGGCAGGAAGCCCACGACAACGCTCACGAGGACCCCTCCACCTCGGCCGAAGGCAGGCCGAAAAACTCGGCGGTGATGTCCGCCTCCGCACGGAACTCCTCGACCGAACCATCGAAGCCCTTGCGACCCCCGTGGAGCACAGCCACCCGGTCGGCGAGGTCGAGCGCCCGCGCGTTTTGCTCTGCCAGCAAGAGCGTCACCTCCTCAGTGCCGCGGACAGCAGCGAGCGTCGCCACCATCTCGTTCACGACGACCGGGGCCAGCCCGGCCGACGGCTCGTCCAAGATCAAAAGGCGAGGCCGGCGGAAGAGCCCCTTGGCCAAG
>DAHWQF010000909.1 GCA_027334785.1 Acidimicrobiaceae bacterium | reverse complement strand
AGGCTCAGGCTGGCCTTTGGTTGACCCCGGGCCGCCGTTGTGTTAGCCCGTAAAACCTACGTGGGAGTCCAGGCTAGTGTGCGCGGGCGCGCCCGAGCGGTTAGCTTCTATGGGATGCCAGGTCAAAAGCCTGCCGGCACCAAGCGGGGAAAGGACGGCCCGGCCGAGCTCTTCGACTACATCGCCGCTTACGCCAAGCAGGAGACGATCGACCCGGTTGTCCGCCAGGCCAAGACGCTCGGGAGGGGCATCGCCGGCGCCCTTTTCCTCTCGATCGGGACGGTACTGCTCGCCGTGGGCTTCCTGCGGGCACTTCAGGCCCAGTTCGGGAGCACGTCCGCCACGACTACCGCCGGCCGCGACCCCAGCCCGGCCACCCCGGTAGCAACGGCCTCTCAACAGACCACGGCCTCTGTGCAAACCACGGCCTCTCAACAGACCACGGCCTCTCAACAGACCACGGCCTCTGTGCAGACTACGGTCTCTGTACTGACCACGGCTGGCACCTCGCCTACGACTACCACCGTGGCCACAGCCTCGTCGATCTCTACCACCGTTGGCCCCACCTCGTCTCGCCCGTCGTCTTCTCGCCCGTCGTCTTCTCACCCCACGTCTTCGTCCCGTCCCACGACGACCGCCGTCCGAGCAGTGTTGCCACCGCCTGTCGCCACGACGTCGCCCGGGAGTTCGGGGCGCGGCGTCCCGACGACGCTCGTTGCCAGCAG
>DAHWQF010000908.1 GCA_027334785.1 Acidimicrobiaceae bacterium | reverse complement strand
CTCCAGGTCGTCCCGTCGAAGGTGACGACCTCACCAGAGTACTCACCAGAGTAACTTTCGGACGCGGTCTGGCCAGAGTAGCCGACGGCGGCGCAGAAGTTGGCGCTCGGGCAGGACACAGAATAGAGATTGTCGCCGTACGGAGCTATGGCCTGTGGAGCGCTCCAGCTCGTCCCGTTGTAGGTGACGACGTCGCCGACGCCGTCGACGGCCGCGCAGAAGTTGGAGCTCGGGCAGGACACGGAATTGAGAGTGTCGCCCTGCGTGTCTATTGCCTGCGGCGCGCTCCAGCTCGTCCCGTTGTAGGTGAGGACGTTGCCGTCGTAGTCGACGGCGGCGCAGAAGTTGGAGCTCGGGCAGGACACCGAATTGAGACTGCCGCCCGGGTCTACTGTCTGTGGAGCACTCCAGGTCGTCCCGTCGAAGGTGAGGACGTTGCCGTTGTTGTCGGTGGCGACGCAGAAGTTGGCGCTCGAGCAGGACACAGAATAGAGATTGTCGCCGTACGGAGCTATGGCCTGTGGAGCGCCCCAGGCCGACCCGTCGTAGGTGACGACGTTGCCGTTGTAGTCGACGGCGGCGCAGAAGTTGGAGCTCGGGCAGGACACAGAATAGAGACCGGCGCCGCTCGGGTCTATGGCCTGCGGCGCGCCCCAGGCCGACCCGTCGTAGGTGACGACGTTGCCGTTGTAGTCGACGGCGGCGCAGAAGTTGGAGCTCGGGCA
>DAHWQF010000907.1:288-728 GCA_027334785.1 Acidimicrobiaceae bacterium | reverse complement strand
TCCTCTGGACCCCGCGGTGGAGGACAGGGGGCTCACACCCAAGACGGGCTGAGCCGTCTTGGGTGTCGATCAGCCAACCGACCAGGGCGCCGGAATGCGCACTCGCGCCCGGCCAAGTCACCGGCACGGCCGCTGTTAAACCGAGCCTCCGCAGTGTAACATTTTGTGCAACAACTGGGCCCTATAGGCCCCAACTGGGGCCATCTGCACGGCCACACCCCTGACAAAAGGCCTGTTCAAGCCCAGCGTGACCGATGACGACCACTCTCCGTGGCTAACTGTAAATCTGCCGGCTGACGCCTACGGAGGTTCGAATCCTTCCCGGCCCACGACGACGACGAGTGTTCACTCGGGCTTCGGACGTCGTGGCCAAGAGCAGCGCCAGGCAGCACGGGTGGCGGTCCTACCAGACGGTGTGGGCGCAGTACGCGACTGTCCTA
>DAHWQF010000907.1:0-278 GCA_027334785.1 Acidimicrobiaceae bacterium | reverse complement strand
ACTGGCCGCTGTCCGACGCTGCCGTCGAGGCCCTCGGCCTTCTCGAACGCGAACCCGAGGCAGGGCACACCCTTCGAGGGCACCTTCGGGGGCGGCGGTCGCTCCGCGTCGGTACCTACCGAATCATCTACCAGCTCGACGATGATCAGCGCGTCGTCCGCGTCGTCCGCGTCCTCGCCGTCCGGCACCGCTCCGTCGCCTAAGCAACCGACCCGCGCTGATCCGGAGCGTTCGAAGCGCTGAACAACGACACAAAGCCGCAGGCACAGATCCGGCAG
>DAHWQF010000906.1 GCA_027334785.1 Acidimicrobiaceae bacterium | reverse complement strand
AACCATGAGAGGTTGAACGAGCGTGAGAGGCCCGTCGCGCAGCGCGAGCGCGTGAAGCCCGAAGCCCGACAGCTGGCCGAGCATCCCGAGGAGCCACAGCGGGTGGACCGAGGTGCTGGCCACGAACTTACCGAGGCCGCCGCCACTCGTGGCTTCCGCTACGAGGCCTGCCGAACGGTGCAGCAGAGCCGTGGACGCGGCATAAAGGGCCGCGCCTACCAGGGCCGCAATCGTAGCGATGACCGTTAGGGCCACCGGACCGATCTCCTCTTATCCTGGCCCATCCTCCGAACATACAGAAGTTTTAGGCCACAGTGCGGCGCCCCTTTCGCTCCAGGTGAGGGCCGCCGGGCGAGCCTCAGGCAAGCTCGGCCCAGACCACCTTGCCCCCCGGCCGGGGTACTGCGCCCCAAGCGTCGGCGAGGGCGCTCACGATCTGCAGGCCGCGCCCGCTCATGTTGCCGGGCGTACCGGGCTCGGGGAGGGTACCCGAGGCGTCTGCGACTTCGAGGCGCAGCCTGTTGCTGTCGTACCAGATACGGACTGACACCAGGCCACCAGCATGGAGCACGGCGTTTGTGGCCAGCTCGGTTACGACCAGCGAGGCGCGCTCTTCGAGCTCGCTGCCGAGGCCCAGCTGGCGGATTGCTCCGCGCGCGTCGCGAACGGACCCGAACACGTCCGTGAAGCGGGAGTACGGACTAGTCCGGCCTGGCGGGCCACCTTGGG
>DAHWQF010000905.1 GCA_027334785.1 Acidimicrobiaceae bacterium | reverse complement strand
CAGCTCACGGAAAGGCACCAGGGGAGCGACTGCGAAACGCGCTTCCACGAGGCAGAAAATTGAGAGCAGCACGACGCCGAGCACGATCGGGACGATGGCGCCGGGTGACGACCAACCAACGACGCCGGTTTCGACGATCCCGTACACAACCACGAGCGTGCCGAGCGTCATTGTGAGGGCCCCGGCCAGGTCGAAACGGGGAAGGTCCCGTTGCTTTTTTCGCTCGGCCACCACGCGGTAGGCGACCAAGGCCGCCGCGATGCCGATCGGCGGGTTGATCAGCAAGACCCAGCGCCAAGAGAGCTCTTGGGTCAATATGCCTCCGAGGAGAGTGCCAGCGGCGCCCCCCGCCCCGTTCATCGCACCCCACAACCCGATCGCACGGTGGCGGGCGGGACCGGCGGGGAAGGAGGCCGTGATGATGGCGAGGGAGGTGGCGGCCATCAGTGCGCCCGAGAGGCCCTGGAAAGCGCGCGCCGCGATCAACATCTCGCTAGTTGGCGAGAGGCCGCCAGCCAAAGACGTGAACGAGAAGAGAGCGAGCGAGACGACGAAGGTCCGTCGTTGCCCGAATCGGTCGGCTGCCCGAGCCCCCAGCATCAAAAAGCCGGCGAAGACGATGGCGTAAGCATCGACGACCCACTGAAGCTGGGTGCTCGAGAAACCTAGTGCCGACTGGATGGAGGGCAGGGCAACGTTGACGATCGAAAGGTCCAAGATGACCATGAAC
>DAHWQF010000904.1 GCA_027334785.1 Acidimicrobiaceae bacterium | reverse complement strand
CGGGCCCTTTCTCGTGGGTGGCCCTGGTTGCGCGCCGGGATGCCTTTTTGTCCAGCCAGGGGCCGTTCTCGCAACCTGGCGACACTCGCCTGGCTTGGCACTGGGGGTCGGCTATACTGGCCGAGCCGTCAGGCTTCCGTTGGACGCGGCGGTGCACCAGTGCAACTGGGACCTGTGGTGCAGCTCGGAGTGCACGCCGGCCTGTCAAGCCGGAGGCCGCGGGTTCAAATCCCGTCAGGTCCGCGGTCGGATAGCTCAGTTGGTAGAGCGCGCGCCTGAAAAGTGCGAGGTCGCCGGATCGACGCCGGCTCCGACCACCTAGAAAATGGTCCGTGGGCAGGGGGCTTTGTCATCTAGCAGGGTACTCCTCACAGGTAACCGCTTGCGTGAGTTCACCGCCGACGACCCCTTGGGCGCGTCGACAACCTGGCCAAGTGGCGACGACGATGCAGTCGGGAGCCTTCGTCGAGCCCCAGACAGGACGCGAAGAAGACGCGTAGGACGCGAAAAAGACGCGAATTCGGCGGGACGGGCTAGCATCAACCGGGAGGACGACTTGGCCTCTGACCAGGGATTCTGTGTCCTGAGCAGGGTGTACGTAAGTTCGAGGAGGTCGTCAGAATGCGCCTGGGAAGTGCGAGGTCGCCGGATCGACGCCGGCTCCGGCCACCAATCGTTTCTTGCCAGCGTTACTGCTCGGCGAGCTCCATCTGCTCGATGCAGCGCTGGA
>DAHWQF010000903.1 GCA_027334785.1 Acidimicrobiaceae bacterium | reverse complement strand
CTTTGGGTGCCAAACAGATGTTCTACGAGGTTGTAATTACATTTTTGAGCTTCTGACGGCAGGTCGAACTGTCAAATCGGCCAAAAATAAGACGTTATGGCTCGCCGTTTCGCCTGGAGCAAGGCGCCGGGGCGCGACGAGCCAAGGGTGCGGCTGGGAACGAGGTAGTAGGGGCGCTCAGGCGGCGCGAGCAGCGGGCCGGCCCCAGCGCCTGCCCTTCTCCGCCCTCATCTCGGCACGCCTCTTGCGTTCGGCGGCGAGGACCACCGGGTCACGGGGGTTGGCGTTGCGCCAGGCCAGGTAGGCGTGGAGGCGGTTGGTGAGGAGGGTGTGGTCCGGGTGGTCGGAGTTGTTGAGCACGAACTCGCGAAGCGGGCCGAAGTGGGCCTCGACCGGGTTGGCCCATGAACTGTAGGTGGGCGTGAAACAGAGCTCCACGTTGTTCTTTTGGCACCAGGCCTTGACCTTCTTCGACTTATGGGCCGAGAGGTTGTCCAAGATGACATAGACCCTCTCCCCGTCGGGGCGGCGCTGCCGGCAGCTCTTTATGGCGGCGAGCGAGTTCTTCACGCCCGTATGCTCTCGGACGACGCCGAAGAGCTGGTCGGTGCCGTAGTCGTAGCAGCCGTGGAACTGCCGTACGCCACAGTGCTTGTGGTAGTTGGCCCGGTTGCGCTGGGGCCTTTTCTTCTTGGCCCAGCAGCCGCCGCCGATAGGGTGGACGGCGAGGGGGCC
>DAHWQF010000902.1 GCA_027334785.1 Acidimicrobiaceae bacterium | reverse complement strand
GGCGCCACATGGTCGTTACTTCGGGAGCACCTGACGGCAGAGCCAATAGGCCAGTCGGCTGAAAGCCGAGGCGCGTATAAAGGGCAAGGTTCTTGGAGTTGCTCGATTCCAGGTAGGCGGCCTGGCTGTCAGCGTCGCAACCGTACACCCGAAACGAGATGAGCGCGGCTCCGATCCCCTGTCGCCGGAACTCTGGCTCCACGCCGACGTACTGAAGGTACCAGTGCGGTTCGCTTGGGTGGGCCCTCAACGCCGAGTTGACGTAGGTCTGCGCCATGCCGAGCCGTCCGCGAAGGACGGCGGCGTGACCCGGCAACGCCAGCAGTTGCCGACCGAGGCTTGGCACGTAGCGACCCGGTGGTGGGTACCAGACGGCGCCACCAACGATGCGTTCACCGACCCAAGCGACGTCGATCACGTGAACACCTGGTGCTTCGTGGCGGAGGACATTGGAGAAGAAGAGCGCCAGACGGCGTCGCCGCGCCAGCGGGCTCGGGAGCATCCAGGCGAACACAGGATCGTCCATGAAGGCTCGAGCCATGACCCCGGCCAACGGGGCAAAGTCTTGCCGCGCCGCGAAACGTACACCAACCTCTACGGCTGACACGGTGCCCGACGCTAGGCGCTTCCCTCGAAGAGAACAACAGTGGCACCTGACACCTTGGCCACCTCCTCTGGTCGTCCACCTCGACGCGCACCATCCCCGGCATATCGACACAGACCCAACCCCCTATT
>DAHWQF010000901.1 GCA_027334785.1 Acidimicrobiaceae bacterium | reverse complement strand
GACGCCGAGCCCACGCACAGGACGTGGCGCTCTTTCGCTACGCGCTCGTTCGCGAGGCAGCGGACCCAGCGCTCAGCGCGGCACGGCGCGGCCAGCTCGTGCGTGCCATCGCCGAGGCGACCCACCGCGGGCCAGACGGAGAGCCCGTGCGCGTCTCACGCCAGACGCTCGATCGCTGGATCCGGACCTATCGGGCCGGCGGCTTCCAGGCGCTCGTGCCCAGCGCGCGCCGCGTGGAGCCCCGCACGCCCGCAGGGCTGCTCGAGCTCGCGTGCCAGCTGCGCAAGGAGGATCCCCACCGGAGCGCCACCCACATCGCAGAGATCCTCCGAGCCGTCCACGACTGGTCTCCCCACCCGCGCACCCTCCAGCGCCACTTCAAGGCCCTCGGCCTCACCCGCCCCCAGCTGTCTGCCACGACCATCGCGTTCGGCCGCTTCGAGGCGAGCCGTCCGAACGAGCTTTGGGTGGGCGACGCCCTCCACGGCCCGGTCGTCGCGGGCAAAAAGGCGATCCTCTTCTGCTATCTCGACGATCACTCGCGCCTGGTCACCGGGCACCGCTGGACCTACGTCGAAGACACGCTGTCGGCTGAAGCGGCGCTGCGCCGGGGCGTCGTGTCGCGCGGCGTGCCCGACGCCGTGTACCTGGACAACGGCTCGAGCTTCTGCTCCAAGCAGCTCCTGCGGGCTCTCGCGGTCCTCGGCAGCCGCCTCGTGCACAGCCGCCCGGGTC
>DAHWQF010000900.1 GCA_027334785.1 Acidimicrobiaceae bacterium | reverse complement strand
GAAGAAGAGGCGGTCCGGGACCTGTGCCGGGCGAGGGCCGACGCCGTGGAGGACCTGACCCGGTCAAAGAACCGTCTCGGGCACTTCTTGGTCCGCCACGGACAGATCTGGC
Source organism: Acidimicrobiaceae bacterium (assembly GCA_027334785.1). Taxonomy (GTDB): domain Bacteria; phylum Actinomycetota; class Acidimicrobiia; order Acidimicrobiales; family Palsa-688; genus JAJZYO01. Next base: position 625 of record DAHWQF010000900.1, on the reverse strand, counting down.
GTGATGGGTCGACTTGGACGTTGAAGTACCGCGCTTGGCTCTCCACACGCAGCTTCGATGAGCCGGCGGCCCGTGCCACCTTCTTGCGCTACAAGGCGACCATCGAGTGCCGGGAGGCCGAGCTCGAGGCCATCGAGGCCGACCTCGCCGGCTTCTTCGACGCAGAGCCGTTCGCGGCTGCGGTCAGGCGTCTGTCGGCCTACCGGGGCGTGGATCGCCTGGGGGCACTCGTGCTCCAGGCCGAGGTCTGCGACTGGCGGCGCTTTGCTGGGCGGGGAGACGCCGGAGCGTTCTGCGGCCTCGTGCCTTCGGAGTACTCCTCTGGGTCGAGCGTGAAGCGGGGGTCGATCACCCGGGCCGGCAACGTGCACCTGCGCCACCAGCTCGTCGAGTCCGCCTGGGCGTACCGGTCCGGACCGAGCGTCGGGTTGACGTTGCGCCGGCGCCAAGAAGGGGTTCCCGCCGACACCGTGGCCCGGGCCTGGGCCGCCCAGGTCGACCTGTGCCGGCGCTTTCGCTCCCTCGACACGCGCAAGTCGGTTCGTGGTGTGGTGGTGGCGGCGGTCGCCCGGCGCCTGGTCGGCCACCTCTACGACGAGATGGTCGCTGCGTGAGCGTTCGACTG
>DAHWQF010000008.1 GCA_027334785.1 Acidimicrobiaceae bacterium | reverse complement strand
CGGCCCAGAGGGTGACAACGAATGTCACCATCCTGCGACCGAAGTACCGCAACGCTGACCTCCCGCGCCTACCCGGACAGGGTACTAAGCCCGACCCTTTGTACCTCTACGCCGGGCGTACGTGCATGAGGATCGACAAGAGGTCATAGTCCCACGTAGCCGGGAGGGTGTAGGGGTGCTGGGCCGACGGCCACCCCACCCAGTGGCGTGTCGAGAAGAGCCCCCACATGCCGCCGTAGTAGAGGTTGACGAAGGGGACCTGCTCGTACATGACCCTCTCAAGGGCGTAGGTAGCTTTGACCTGGGCCGCTTCCGTCGTAGCCGCGGCCAACCGGGCGAGGTCCTGGTCCACCGCGGGGCTCTTGAAGCGCTCGAAGTTGGTGACGGTTGCGGTCTTTATTGGGGCTGCGAAGGAGCTGCCAAGCCACGGGTCGAACGCGCTGTACGCGCTCCCGCTCCCGCCGAAGCTGCCCATGGCCGCCTGGAACCCCCCCGTCTCCGTGCCGTCGGTGTACACGGCAGAAGTGGGCTCGTCGAGGGTGACGTGGATGCCGACCTGCCCGAGGTTGGTGGCAATCTGCTGGGCCGCGCCAACCCAGTCGCTGTAGTTGCTCGGCACCACTATTGAGAAGCTGACCTGCTTGCCATTAGGCCCGAGGAGCTTCCCTTGCTTTTCGGTGTAACCCGCCTTCTTGAAGTAAGTGAAGGCCGTTGAGTCGTTCTTCTTGATGAAACCGCGGCCCGGTATAGCCGGGTCCACCCAGGAGTCCTCGTTGGGGAGCATGAGGCCGGTCTGTGGCGCCACGTTTTCCACACCGAAGACAGCTTTGTTTTCTACCGCTTGGCGGTCTATCGCATAGGAGACGCCCTTGCGGAAGTCGACGTTGTTGAAGGGGGCCTCGGTCAGGTTCATGAAGAGCGAGACAACGCCCCCCGGCGGGAACCAATAGACGTTGTGCGAGGGGTCGCGGGCCACAAAGGTCTTCTTCACGTCGGGGAAGTAGTTATATGAGAAGTCGTAGGTGCCGGAGGCGACCAGGAGTTCGTTGGTGGTTTGGCTGGAGGAACCAGTGAGGAACGCCACCGTCTCTGGCTTGACGTCGCTTGCCTCGAACGAACTCGGGTTCTTCTTCAGGACCAGCTTTGTCGGGGCGAAGGACCCCAACGTGTAAGGCCCGGTAACGACCGGCTTTTGCGCAGTGTAGTTGACGGGGTTCGCGACCTTGGACCATGTCGCCTGCGGAACGATTGGCACTTCGGCTAAAGAGAGGCCGAGCGGCACGTCCGGTACCTTCAGTTGGAACTTGACCTGGTTGCCCGCAGAGGACACGGACGCAAGCTGGCCCCAGACCCCTCCCGTGTCAAGTGCCGGGTACTTCTTTAGCATGTCGAAGGTGAACACGACATCGGCGGGCGTAAAGGGCGTACCGTCGCTCCAATCGACACCCTTCCGGATCGTGAAGGCGAGCGTCTTTGGGTTCAAGGCTTTGAACGCGGTCGCCAGCTCGGGCGACATGGACCCGTTGACTGGGTTGACGAGCATAAGGGAGTTGTACATGAGGTCGACGCCGATGACCCCGTTGTACGGGTTGAGGTTGAGCACGTTGACCGGCGACGTGGAGCCCTCTATCGTGAGCTCGCTGATGCTGGCAGCCGAAGCTGTAGTGGGCGTGAGAGCTGCTCCGGTCATGGCGGCCGAGGCGGCGAGCAGCACGTGAACCGCGTGCTTATGGGCGAATATCCTTTTTGGTTTCATCATTGTCTTTCTTGTCTCCTCTTTCGCTAACCAATCGTGGTGTGTTACGGGTTTACCTTTAAAAGCCCCAAGGTGTTCGTAGTGGGAGTTAGGTTCGGCGCTGGCCCCGACGGCGGGCCAGGCTGAGCCACGTAACTCCCGAACATTTGGCCGGTCGGCTGGTTGCGCGGTAGGGCCGGGTTGGTGTTGCACTGAGCCTCGGGCCGGTCGTCATAGAAAATGGAAAAGTTCATCTGGCCTAGGAGCGCATCTACGACCGGCTGGAGCTCGGGGAAGGCTTCTCTCACGCTGACCCACCAGCGAAGGTGAGGTTGTCCATGGGCAGGTTCGTCGCCTTGTCGACGTCCAGGCTGTAAAAGCGCCAGGTGTCCCGGGCGATGCCCATCAGGCTCGCTCTTTGTGCGGGGCTCAACTGCGCTTCGTAGGGGAGCACCGCAGCGGGACTGGGCGCGGTGTCTAGGGCCTGCTCGTAACCAGCAGGGCTGCCTTGCCCGCCTGTCACGGAGGACGCTCGCGCCCCCTGGAGAGGCGTGGCCGCGAGCGCACCTGCCGCCACAAGAACCGCCGCCCACCGGTAGCCACTGCGGCCTCTGTTTTTTCCTGTGTATGTGTTTTTTTCCCCTAGATGTCGTGTTCCCCACCTTCCTCCATTGCTACTTGTTGTTTGCTCGTCCTGCGCATAACGGTGCTTGCCTCCGACGTCGCCGCTCGGCTCAAGCCTTGGTCAGCCTGAGGCGCGCCACACCAGGCATTGGCAAGAAGAGCTCGACGCGGGCTGAACCCCGGTCGGGCACAATGTCGCCCAAGGTCTCCTCGTCGAGCACGTCCGCCGCTCGCAGCCTGTTCCAAGTGGCCGGGTCGGGCCAAGCGACGTCACTTGGCAGCTGCGTCACTATATTGGAGTGATTGCGGTCGACGCGCGCGAGGGTGGCCCGGTACCTCGGGGCAGAAAGGCCCGAAAGGCACACGATGACGCGCCTGTCGAGCCGGGCGTCACCGGCCATGAGGGCGGCGTTGACGGTGCCGTTCCAAAGCAGCAGGTCGAGAGAACGGTTGGCGTGGCGGGTCGGCGACGCGCCCACCAGCACGCCGGCACCGTCTCCTCCCAGTTCGCCGGACAGGCGCTCGTTGCCTTGGTGAGCCGCGAGGTGGGCGGCCCAATAACGCGGCTTGCGGAGGTTGCCCACTGTGAGCAAGCCGAACCCGTCGTGGAACAACCGAGGAGGGCGGCCGAGCTCTTCGAAGTGGTCGCTCACTACCCAATGCGAGAGGGCGTCGACCCGATCCTGGACGGTATTGTACCCCTCGAGCAGGAACGGCGCGCCCATTACCGAATCGTGGACGGGGCCGAAGTGCGTGCTACCTACGCCCCATTCCGTCCAGTAGACGGGCAGGGCCTCGTAGCCATGGCGGGCCAGCGTCGGGCGGAGGTCGAGCGGCTGGTTGCCGTAAGTGTGCGTGGAAACGAAGTCAAGTGGGGCACTCGTGTCCTTAGCGTGGGTGACGAGGGCCTCAACCCATTCGCCCGCTGCACTCGACGGCCCTCCTACCTGCAAAGCCCCATCGACGCTCTTTAGGGCATGGGCGGACTCGTCGTACAGGCGGAGGTACTGTTCGAGTGTGCCGGACCAGAAGACGGAGAGGTTGGGCTCGTTCCAGACCTCGAAGGGCCACTTGGCAACTTCTTCGAGCCCGTAGCGCTCCACTAGGTGCCGCGCCAGCGCGCGGACCAGGCTGTGCCACTCGCCCCAATCAGTTGGCGGAGACACGATGGCGTGATAGGTGAACACCGTTTTTTGGGGGTCGCTCGCGAGCGCGGCGGGCATGAAGGAAAGCTCGACTACGGGCCGGAGGCCTATTTCCAAGAGCCGGTCGTAAACGCTGTCGACTTTTGAGAAATCGAAGGCGAGTCTGCCGGTTTCGTCACGGCGCACGACGCCCAGGTCGTCGTGCAAGATGGCGTGGGCGCGCACCCACTTAGCCCCGAGGTCGTCATGAGCCGTCCTGAGGGCCTCAAAGAACTCGGCGCCTATGTCGTGGCCGTGCTCGTCCACTCCGAGCAAGAGTTGTGACAGTCGCTCCGAGCCCATCATGGCCCACACACGCCTCGTTCGACCGGTGACGGCCGAGGCATCGATGCCGACCTTGACCGAGCCGGGGTCGCCGCGGCTCACCGAGCAACTCTCACGCGCCGACCACTTGCCAGGTGGCTGGCCCGCCCCCGCCACGGCGGCCACGCTGAAGCTGTACTCTGCCCCGTCCTCGAGACCGGTGCAGGCGAACTGCGTGCCTGGGACAGCCGCGACATCGCTTCCGCCGTGCTCGACGATAGCGGTCTTGCCGTCGGGACCGGTCTGTTGGACGACGTAGCCGGCGGCACCCCTTACTGGGTCCCAGGAGAGGCGGACGTGGCCCACGCCAGGGGTGGCGCGGAGGTTGGCCGGCGCCGGCAGGTCGAGGCCAACTTCGAAAGAACCCGTGCGCCCTTGCGATTTCTCTTCCCAGCAAGCTTGCTCGGCGCGACTGTCTTTAGTGGTTGGTCCCGTCACCGCTCTCTCCTTCCTGCGTACGGCTCGCCTTTTCCGCCGCAACCACAGCTCTCGCGTACGACGAGATGAGTGGACAAAAGGACGGCGCGACGTGATGACGCCGGCTCGCGCAGCCGGGAAAAGAGCAGTTGCACCGCTTGCTCGCCAAGTTCGCGCATGGGCTGGTGGACCGTCGTCAGGGGTGGGCTCACGTGACGTGCTATCGCGATGTCGTCGAACCCGGTGACAGCGATGTCGCGGGGCACGCGGAGGTCCGCCTCGCGGAGTACCCCCAGCGCCCCTATTGCCATCTCGTCGTTGCCAAAGACGACGGCTCGCGCCCTTTGGCCCTGATTGAGCAAGAGGCGCATCGCCTTCGCGCCGCCTTCTTGGGTGAAGCCACCCTCTGCCGCGGGGAGAGCAGGCTGAGGGAGGCCAGCGGCGCCTAGGGCTTCGCAGAAGCCGGCGAAGCGTTCGGCCGAGTCGGGCGAGCCGGCAGGGCCGCTAACGAACACGAGGTCCCGGTACCCGTGGGCCTCGATCAAGTGGGCCACCAACTCGCGCGCGCCCGCACGGTTGTCCACGGCCACATGGTCCAAGCTTCGGCGCCCCGGTTTGGCCGCGAGCAGGACCACCGGCACGCTCCTAGCGATCGCCGCGATGTCCTTGTCGGACAAACTGCGGGCCATTATCACCAGGCCGTCGACCTTCCCCGCCACGGAGTACGCCAGGGCACGCCTCGGGGCCGCCCGGACCGCTGCTATGAGCACGGCCTCGCCCGCCAACGTCGCGACCTTTTCGGCACCACGGATCACCTCGTCCACATAGAGCGGGGACTGTTCCTCCGCCGCACCCGACTGGCCCAGGTCGGGGAAAAGCAGGCCGACTATCCCCGCTTTGCGGGAAGCGAGCCCGCGAGCAGCGCCGTTTGGCACCCAGCCGAGCTCAGCGGCCGTCTTGAGCACTCGTCGGCGTGTGCTCGTCGAACCGAACGACGAGTCCTGTATGACCCGCGACACCGTTGTTGTGGAGACGCCGGAGCGTTCGGCAACAGCCCTGATCGTCGCCTTCGCTCCTCCGCTTGGCACTCTGTCTCCTCCCTTCTTGTGTAGCGGTTAACTATTTAGTGGACATCTACGTCCGTTGACCTCGTCCGGCTTGGCGGATAAGGCACAGTGCTAGCCCCGGTGCGTTACCCGCGTGAAGACCTAGTTGGCTGGTCCTTGGCGCATATACGAAGGGCCGCGTCTTCCCGTCCGAGAGATCCCCTTCCGTCTCCAAAAGGTGAAGATTGATTGTGTAGCGGTTAACCTACCACGTCGCCCAGAGATGTCAAGCCCCCTGGTAGTCAGGTCGGCGACCCGTGGTATGGGCCTACCCGGCACCGAGGACGCCCGCAGGCGGAGTCAGCGACCTCTACGTCGCGCTAAGCAGGGCACAGCAGATGGTGTCGCTCCGGCCTTGCGGGGCAGCGTGAGACCGTAATCTCCACGGTAACGAGATGGTCAAGGGACGTGGAGGATCTCCCCTGGCTGCAAGGTGCCCCCGCCGATCTGGCTTTCGAGCAAGTACTCAAGCGGTCGCGGGTCCTTGGCGCCCGAAAAGCGTACGGCGACTGCCCATATTGTGTCACCGGGCCGCGCTACGTAGGTAGTTGTCGGGCAATTGCCGCCCCAGGGAGCACTGGCACTCGCCGGGCAGCTCAGGCCGGCGTGTGAAGGCGACGCAGACGCGATGAGGCGCGAAGCGACGCTCGATGTGAGAGCTCCGGCGCCAGCGGCGAGGGCCAGGAGCAGTAAGCGGCGCCAGAAGCAGGCCCGAACGCCTTGCCGCCCAGGACGCGCTGGTGCTGAGCGTGCGGAGCCTGGAACCTGGTCGGCGCTCGGCGCGGCGACGGCCGGCCCTCCTATTGTGGGCCTGCTGGTGCCCTTGACGTAGTCGACATAGTCGAATGCAACCATTGGCGTGCCTCCTTTGGGGAGCGCTGAACGGGTAGCAAACGTACGTTCCTACTCTACTCGAACTTACGTTCAAGCGGCAAAATTTCAGGAACGTATGTTTGACCTTGGGCGCCAAACCCGCTACGATGATTGGTGATGGCGTTGCCAGGGACGGCGGCCGGGAGCTATCAGGCAGCGGCCGCGGGCCGCGGCAGAACGGAGGGCAACCTTGACCGAAGTGGCATTGACAGATAAGCGCCGGGAGATACTCGAGTTCATCGCCGCTCAGGTGCGGGAGCACGGCTACCCGCCTTCTGTGCGCGAGATCGGCGCCGCCGTCGGGCTCGCGTCCACCTCGACGGTACAGGCGCACCTCAACACGCTGCAGCGCCAGGGTTACCTGCGGCGGGACCCGACCAAGCCGCGAGCGCTCGAAGTCCGTTACGAGGCGGGCTCAGGCGCCCCGATCGAGTGCCGGCCAACGAGGCAGGTGCCCCTGGTCGGGGATATTGCGGCCGGTACCAACGTGCTCGCTTCGGAAAATATCGAGGAGCTATTGCCCCTGCCTCAGGACTTCACGGGCAGCGGCAACCTTTTCATGCTCCGGGTGAGGGGGGACTCGATGGTCGATGCCGGCATCCTCGACGGCGACTTCGTCGTCGTCCGCCAGCAGCCCGACGCCGAGCCCGGCGAGATCGTCGCTGCCGGCCTCCCGGGAGGCGAGGCCACCGTGAAGAGGTTTTCGCGCGAAGGTGACAACATCGTGTTGCTGCCGGCCAACGAGCACATGTCGCCGCTCGTGTACCCGGCGTCCGAAGTCCAGATCTACGGCAAAGTCGTGACGGTCATGCGCCGGCTGTAAGCGGGCGTTCTCGGGGCCAGATGAGGGGCGCCCGCCGGCAGCGCGTGAGGTCCGGAAGCTTGCTGTTGCGGTTAGGCCTTGGTTAGGCGCCGGTGGCGGCCCCCGGAGCGGTCACTGGGGCGTCACGCTTGGCGTCGCTTGGGAGTGGCGGCAGGCACCTGAGCAGTTCCACCTCGCCGGTTGCCGTAGTAGCGCCCGCCCCCCAAGGGACGACCCAGGTCTGCCCCGCTGAGATGTTCGCCTGCCAACCGTCACCTGCGAGAGAGCCTGCGCCGGCAATGACGACGGTCACTGCGAACGAGGGCTCGAGCCGGGCCTCGCCCTTACCGGGGCGTACTCGCTGTGCCCGGAAGTAGGGTGCTGCGGGCTCGGCTAAGGCATCCTCCACGGTCGGCCCGCCACCTGGCCGGGTGGTCGTGCGCCCAGTGGCGCGGCGGATGAGCTGTTCCAGGCCGCTGCCGGGGACGGCGTCGTGGCGGACGCAGGAGACGGCTAGGTCGCGCCCGAGGCCAAGCTCGGTGGAGCTGGGGTCGAGGTCGAAGCCCTTGAGTTCGAGCATGACAGAGAAGTCGGTCGGCTCCTGTAGCTCGACGCAAAATACTCCCTCGCCGATCGCGTGCGGGGTCCCCGCGGGCACCAAGACGGCGTCGCCTGGTGCGACCACTAGCCGGTTCAGGTTGGCGAGCATGGCCTTGGTGTCCTGCTCGGCCACCCAGAGGGTCAACTCGCCGGCTGCGAGGTCGCGCACCCAACCGAGGTACACCACTGGTTCGCTGCCTTTGGTGCCAACGATCACCCAGTTTTCCGTCTTGCCGTGGCGGGAGCCCAGGTGGGCCCGGGCGAAGGACCTGGGAGGGTGGGCGTGGACGGGCAAGCGCTCGCCGGCGTCGAGCAGCTTGACCAAAAGGGCAGGAGAGGCACCGAAATAGGCGACGTGCTCGGGGCCGAGCCAGGCCTCCGGTTCGCGCTCGACGGCGTCTCGGAGGTAGCCGTCCCCGGGCAGCGTCGACAGGCCGTCCTCAGGCATGCCGAACCGGGGGGTGGTCGACGCCACCCAGTCCTCGGGGCGGAAGGGGTCTTCGCTTGCGACCCCCCTGAAGGCGGCGATGGCGGCGCCGCCCCGGTAAAACTGCCGGGGTTGGTTTGGGCCGAGCTTTATGGGTTGCACCGCCGACACGCTACAGGCCGCGCTCCCGGGGGTGCCGCCAGTTCGCCTGTCTCTGACTTGGTCCGGCGCGCCACCGTGGTCGACGAAGCTGCCTTCGTGCCCGCCGCCGTGGGGACCGCGGTTGCGGCACCGGCCTGAGCGCGAGGTACTGTCAGCCGGTGGCTGACGTCCTTGTGCTGGTAGTAGGTGAGTGCCTGGTCGACCTGGCACCGGCGGGAGAGGCGCCACAGGGCATCGCCGGCAGGAGCTATTTGGCCCTCCCCGGGGGGAGTCCTGCCAACGTAGCGGTGGGCCTCGCTCGTCTCGGGGTGCGCACTGGTTTTTCTGGACGGTTTTCTGCCGAGGGCTTCGGGCCCTGGCTCCGTGAACACCTGTCCTCCAACGGGGTCGACCTTTCTGCTTCTGTGGATGCGACTGAGCCGGCCACGGTGGCGGTCGTGACCCTGGACGCCGAGAGGAGGGCAAGTTACACGTTCTACGGGCCCGAGACAGCCGACTGGCAGTGGTCGGTGGGCGAACTGCCCGTACCCACAAGTGGCTTCGGCGCCGTCCATACTGGCTCTCTCGCGACCACCTTCGAGCCAGGTGCCTCGGTGCTCGCGAAGTGGCTGGGAGCGGTGCGCGACAGCGGTGGAACCGTCGTCTCGTTTGACCCCAACGTGCGGGCGGGCCTAGTGGGAGACCTGACGGCCTACCGCGACCGTCTCGAACAGTTGGTTGCCTGTGCCCACATCGTCAAGGCTTCAGACGATGACCTAGCCGTGGCCTACCCCGGCAGTGGCGTGGAAAAGGTGGCCGAGTCTTGGCTTTCGGAGGGAGCGGCGCTCGTCGTGGTCACCGAGGGGCCTCGGGGCGCCAGGGCGTTCCACTCAACTGGAGCGCAGGCGACTTGCGCTCCGCCCGAGGTCGACGTGGCTGACACGATCGGTGCTGGAGACACCTTCAGTGCGGGCTTGCTCGCCTACTTGGCGTCCACGGGGGCCCTCACACCCCAAGGCGTCGCCTCCTTGAGCAGCGAGGAATTGAAGCGTGCTATCAGCTATGCCGTGGCCGCCAGCGCCTTCACCTGCACCCGGCCAGGGGCAGACCCCCCGACGGAGACGGAGTTAGCCACGTTTTGCAAGGTGGCTGCACCACGATGTTGACGGCGGGCCTCGATCCGCGGAGGGAGGGGCTTGCCGGGGGACGAAGCAGGTGCACCGCCGGCCGACGTGGCGAGACAGGAACACGGCCGACGTGGCGAGGCAGGCGCAACGCCGGCCGACGTGGCGAGGAGACCTGAGGCCTGCCCCCAATTTTCGAGGATAGAGACGGCGGACCTGCGCCGCTCTCGTCTGTTTAGGGGGCGAGTTTTCCCTTGGTAAGTTGGGGCCGGCCCGGAAGGCCAAGCGAGGAAAAGGAGCGTGCTATGCGAGTCGGTGTTCTTACTGGTGGGGGGGACTGCCCCGGGCTTAACGCCGTCATCAGGGCTGCAGTGCTGAAGGGCGAGAAGCGTTACGGGGACAGCTTCATCGGTTTCCTGGACGGCTGGCTCGGTGTGATCGGGGACAGGACGGTGCCGCTAGGTTCGGCGCGCTGCCGCGACATCCTTGACAAGGGCGGCACGATTCTGGGGACGAGCCGGACCAACCCCTACAAAGAGCAAGGCGGCGCCGAGCGGGTACGGGCCACGCTGGCGGCCGAAGGCGTGGACGCCCTCATGGCGATCGGGGGCGACGACACATTGGGCGTGGCCAGCAGGTTGGCCGGCGAGGGTGTGACGGTGGTCGGCGTCCCGAAGACGATCGACAACGACCTGTCGGCGACAGAAGTCACATTCGGTTTCCACACGGCCGTTCAGATCGCGACGGAGGCGATCGACCGCTTGCGCACCACGTCGGAGTCGCACGGGCGCGTCGTGGTTTGCGAAGTGATGGGCCGGCACGCGGGGTGGATCTCGCTGTACGCAGGCATCGCGGGAGGCGCGGTCGACGTACTTGTGCCCGAGCAGCCCTTCGATGTGGCCGAAGTCTGCGAGCTGCTAACGGCCCATCGCGCGCAAGGGCGGGTCGCATCCGTCGTCGTGGTGGCCGAAGGAGCGGTTCCCAAGGAGGGCTCGCTCTCGGTGACATCGAGCGAGGTAGACCAGTTCGGCCATGTCCGGCTCGGCGGTATTGCCAACGTCCTCGCCAAGGAGATCGAGGAGCGAACGGGGTTCGAGACCCGCGCGACGGTCCTCGGCTACATCCAGCGGGGTGGCACCCCGACCGCGTACGACAGAGTATTGGCGACCAGGTTCGGGATTGCCGCCATCGACGCTCTGCACGAAGGCGGGGCGGGCTCGATGGTGGCCCTCCAAGCCGACAAGATCGTGCGCGTGCCGTTGTCCGACGCCGTTTCGGAACCGAAGCTCGTGCCGAACGAGCTCTATGAGACGGTAGCCCGGCCACTGTTCGGTTAGGGCCTGTTAGGAGCGGGTTTTGGTGTTGGTGCCGGTGCTGGCGGTCGTGCTGGTGCTGGCGCGGGTGCCAGCGTCATGCTCGGTGGGGGGGGCCTGTGCCGGCCTATTGCGGTGACCCGTCTGGCCTGCCTGCGAGGAGCTCTGAGAGGGGCTCGCGGAGAGTCGGTGTCGTGGCCAGGAGGATCTCCCCGGGGAGCCTCACCACCTCGCCGCCCGCCTCGGTGCAGATGAGGGAGCCGGCGGCCCAGTCCCAATCGTTCAAGTGGGACTCGTAGTAGGCGTCGAAGCGCCCGCCGGCCACCCAGCACAGGTCGAGCGCCGCCGAGCCGCACCTGCGGATGTCACGGACGGCAGGTAGTAGCCGAGGCAGGAGGGCGGCCTGTTCGGCCCGACGGTCGCGGACGTAACCAAAACCGGTTGCCACGAGGGCCGTGGCAAGTTCGCTACGGCCAGCCGCCACGTGGCAGGGCGAACCGTTGCAGTGGGCGCCGCGCCCAATTGCCGCGGACCAGGTCTCGTCCCTGGTCGGGTCGACGACGACCCCGACGACAGTACGGCCGTCCACCGCGGCCGCCAGGGAAACCGCATAAGCAGGGACGCCAAAGAAAAAGTTGGTCGTCCCGTCCAGAGGGTCGGCAAGCCACGACACGCCCGAGGTGCCCTGGTGAGAGGCACCCTCCTCCCCGCGCAGTGAGTCGTCGGGCCTTGACCGGAGCAGTTCGGCCACGATGTACGACTCTGAGGCACGGTCCGCCTCGGAGACGAGGTCGGTGGGCGAGGACTTGGTCTCGACCTGTTGCAGGCGCTTGGTCGAGTACGAGGCGAGCACCTCGGCGGCGCCGGTGGCCACTCTGAGTGCGACCTCGTACAGTTGGTCGAGCAGGCCGTCGGGGAGTTCCTGTGGTCCCATGGGCCCAGTCTGCCTGCCCCGCCGCCGGCGAGGTGACGATGGGCGGCCGAAGTCCCTTGCACATGTGGCGGGGGTGGATCTTGTGCCGGCGCGCCGGCGCCGCCCATGCCTGCCGGCGCCGGCCGTATTGCCTGCAGTGCCGGCGTTGCAGTCGGCCCTGCCGGCGACACCCCGTCTTTCTCGGTGCGCTCGGGCTTTCTCGGTGCGCTCGGGCTTTCTCGGTGCGCTCGGCCATCGTCCCGGGACGCGGAGCGCGCCGGGTAGGTCTTTTTGCACCCAGTTGAGGATGCCGGCGGCGATCCAGGTGCGCGAGGCGTCGTTGTCAGCGTTAGAGGCGTCGTTGTCCGCCTTAGTTGTGCCCGAAATGCCAGTATTGTCCCCTAGCCTTTCGCGGCCGGCGGCGGCCTGCTAAGAAGTGACCCCGTGCAGGGCTCTCCAGCGGGCCGTGGTGGGTGCCCAGGTGGGGCGAGGGTGGTCTTGGCGGGGTTGTTCGCTCTAGTGTCAGCGCTTTTTATTGCTAGCGGCGCCGGCGCGGTTACGCCGGCGGTGGCCGAGACGACAATTGTGCAGCCGGCAGTCACGTCTCCGCCGGCCGAGGCCAGTTCTCCCGCCAGCGTGGCCGCGACAAGGAGGCGTGCACCGGGGCAGGCCCTCTTGGAGCAAGAGGAACACTCAGGGATCTACAAAGACGGAGGAGTACTCGGCTACGGGGCGGCGCGGTTCTTCGGTAGCCCCGTCGGGGTCAAGCTGGCCGCCCCCGTGGTTGCCATGGCCGCCGCGCCCGCCGGCGGGGGCTACTGGTTGGCGAGTGCCGACGGTGCCGTGTACGCCTACGGCAGCGCCCGCTACTTCGGAGACCTCGGTGCTTCGAAGCCCTATGCACCGATAGTTGCCATGGCCGCGACCCCAGACGGTGGTGGTTATTGGCTGGTGGGGGCCAACGGAGCGGTGTACTCGTTCGGGGATGCCCAGTACCACGGGTCGCCGGCGGTGGCCGGCGGCGTCCCCGACCCAGTGGTCGGCTTCGCCACTACTCCGGACGGCAACGGCTATTGGCTCGTCACGAGCCACGGTGCCGTGTACGCCTACGGCAATGCGCACTACTACGGTTCCCTCGGTGCCACGAACCTCCACAACATCCCCGTCGTTGCGATCGCCTCTTCGGCTGATGGGAACGGCTACTGGCTCGTGCAGGGCGGCGGCGAGGTGGTCCCGTACGGTGACGCGCCGAGGCTGGGGAGCATGAGGGGCCACCCACCCGTGGTTGGGATAGCTGTGACGCCAGACGGTCACGGCTACTGGCTCGCGTGCAATAACGGGCAGGTGGACGCGTTCGGCGACGCGCGCTACTTCGGAGGAGACAACCACGCAGACCCAAGGCCGCCGATATCAAGCATCGTCGCCGACGCCTCAGGGGACGGCTATTGGCTTCTCAACCCGGCCGCGTTTCAGTTGAGCCTTGACCACCCCGACCCTGGAGCAGGGATGCACATTGTGGCCATCGCGGCAAGCCAGCTTGGCCCGAGCCCAGACGGGGGTGGCTTTTGCAACCCGTATGGACCGTGCGAGGAGTGGTGTTCGCTGTTCGCCACTTGGGTCTGGGAACGCGCTGGCGTACCCATCCCGCGTTATGCGTTCGTCGGGAACGTCTACTACTGGGCCGTCAGGCACACGAAGGTGCTGCGTTCGAAACAGAAGCCGGCGCCAGGAGACCTGGTGCTGTACGGTACAGGGCCAGAAAGCGTCCGGGCTTCGCCGCATATCGGCGTAGTCGCCCAAGTGTGGCCGGACGGCGAGATCGACACGGTCGAAGGCGATGCCGGTCCCGGTCGGGGGAAATGGACGGCAGTCTTGGTGAACGGCCCGTTCCTTCCAAAACAGTCCTTTTTTGCTAACGGGTTCCCTATTTATGGCTTTGCTGTCCCCTGAAACTGCTGTGCCGCCTTCATGTAGCGAGTGGGCGCGCAGCCAGGGCTTGGACCCGGCCGGCACCGCGGGCCACTACAGGGGCTTTGTCTTGGTAGAGCAACCGCTGCCCTGGCCGGCGGATGCTTCATTGGTGGCTGAACTCACTGACGTGAGCAAGGTCGCTGCCGAGGCTGGCTTCCGGGTGCAATTGATCGTTCCCGTGAACGGGCCCGGGCTGGCCGATCAAGACAAGTTTTCGCTGGCAGGGCAGGCTAACGGTGAACGAAGGATCGTGTGTTATCGACCGTCGCGCGAGGGTTGGGCGGGCGAGTTGGTGCGCTCGGAAACCGCTGCCCCGACCTCAGAACTGGCCGCCGCCGTAGCCGGAATGGTCTCCGACGGGGTGCGGCCAGTACCGGCTCTAGCTGGCACCGTCGTGGACGTCTTGGTGTGCGCCCATGGGCGGCGCGACGCATGTTGTGGTTCGAGGGGTACGCGGCTCGCTAATGACCTCGTGGCACAGCCGCTCAACGCGAAAGACCGGGTCGTGCGGCTGTGGCGGACCAGCCATACGGGCGGCCACCGTTTTTCCCCTACGGCCGTCGTGCTCCCGGCAGCTACGCTCTGGGCGTACGCTGACCGCGAACTTCTGCAGGCGGCGGTGGGCGCCGGGACCGGCCCGGCTGGGCGTGCTGCCAACCACTACAGAGGGTGTGCCACGCTCGGCCCATCCCCCGCGCAGGCCCTAGAGAGGGCGGTGTTCGCCGAGGTGGGTTGGCGGCTTTTCGCAGAGGAGCGACGCAGCATGGCAACAGGCGGTGACCGCCTGAGGTTAGAGACACGAAACTGCGGCACCTGGGAGGGGACGGTCAAGGAGGGCCGGCGGGTGCCCCAGCCTGAATGCCGTACAGACCCGGCGGCGGCCACTAAGCACGGTGTCGAGTGGGCAGTCGTCGATCTGCGCCGGCTCTCGTAGCTGGTGTGTCCAGGGAAATTTCTTCTCGCCCCTGTTGCGACGTCGGTCCAGAGGAGATTTCTCTATCCTGCATAGCGACCGGGCAAAGGCTTCCTGGCCTTGGCGCCGAGCGCGAGCGGCGGGTTCGGGCGCAAAGATCAGCGTGCTGTGGCCATTTTTGCTGCCGCCATGGCGCCCAGCACTTCGGAGAGGACGCGGCGTCCGTCGTAGACGACATCGCGCCAGGTGTACACGAGAACCCGTGTCCCAGCCAGGAACAGGCGGTTGCGCCGGCGGGCGTCTTCGGCCATCTGTTCTGCACTGTGGTGGTACGCGTAGCCATCGACCTCCATCGCCAGGCCGGGGTAGAGCAGGATGTCTATCCTGTAGTTGAGCCCCGGTCCCGGTTTCACCTCGACGGCGGCGGGCTTTATGCCCGCGCTACGAAGTAATCGCAGCGTCTTGCTTTCGAGAACGCTCGGCTGATAGCTGAGTGGGCCGCGCCACCGGAGCGCCGAGCGGAGGCTTTTCATGCCGGGCCGGCCCCTGCGCGCAAGCTGGCCGAGGTCAGCCTCCAGGGCGTCGAGCGTTACGAGCTTCGCTGCGAGCGCCCTGTCGACGGCAGTCTCAAGTTCGTCGAGACGCGCCACAGAAGCCAGGTCAATCAAGGTGCGCGCCGGCGGTGTGCACGGAATACGGTGCCGGGAGGTGGCCTCAGTCGGGAAGTCAAGGGGCCGGTGGACTTCTGCTTGTGCCTCGAGACCTTCGAGGCAACGGCCAGAACGGTGTCTGGGCACGGTTATGGCGTGGCGGGCTGGAGGCGCTTCCAACATCTGCCAGAGCCAGGCCGCTGAGCGATGGGACGCGAGCGCCGCCGGCCCGGCCGCGAGGCAAAGGGCCAACAACTCTTGCTCGGGAGTGACGGCGACGGTCGCCAAGCGTACGAGCCTCGTACCAACGCGTTGCCACTCCCCGGTGCGCAGGCGATGACGGAGGGCAGCTTCGCTGACGCCAATCGCGTACAGCTGACCCCTACTCGTCACGCCGTATTGGTCGCGGAACCGGCGCGCTACCTCTCGGACGACAACTGGCCTCATGACTGTGAGTATATTTCATGTACTTCGATATGGCAAGATCTCTCCCTTGGTCCTCTGTGGGGCTCGGGACGCCCGCGTTCTAGGTGCAGTCATCGTTTCCCGGTGCGCTTGACGGCGGCACAGTAGCGCTGCGTGCACCGGGGTGAGCCGACTGCACCGAGAAGGGCTCTGTCGGGCCGATCTGGGCGCGGCAGGCGCCAGCGGGACATGTGCCCGCCCGCCGGCGGGGCCGAGCAACGCCAGGCAAGCGGCCGGCGCCGGCGGCGGGCCATGCGCCCAACCGCCGGCAGGGGCCGCCGGGCAGGGGCCGCCGGCCGGGTCACGCAACCCCGCCGGGTACGCTCGGAGAGATGCGCAAGGTGTTGGTGGCCAACCGGGGTGAGATCGCGATCAGGGCCTTCCGCGCCATTAATGAGCTTGGCTGGACCTCGGTGGCAGTGTTCCCTTACGAGGACCGTTACTCGCTGCACCGCCAAAAAGCAGATGAGAGCTACGAGATCGGGGAGCGAGGGCACCCCCTGCGCGCCTACCTCGACATAGCGGGGATAATCGAGGTGGCCCTGCGGTCGGGGGCCGACGCCGTCTACCCCGGCTACGGGTTCTTGTCGGAAAACCCAGAGCTTGCTCGCGCTTGTGCCGAAGCCGGCCTCACCTTCGTGGGCCCGCCGGCCGAGGTTCTTTCCCTCGCGGGCAACAAGCCGAGAGCCAAGGAGGCCGCCGCCTCGGCGGGCCTGCCGGTGCTGCGTAGCGCCGGCCCCTTTGCCGCCGGCTCTCTCCCAGGCGAGGCTGGTAGTCCCGCACCGAGGGCCGCCGCCGGCGGCCGCCGCTTGGGGCCTTCAGCCGCTTCCAGCCGGCCATTGCACGACATGGACGCCCTGGTGCGTGCCGCCGGCTCGGTCGGTTTCCCCCTCTTTGTCAAGGCCGCGTCGGGCGGCGGGGGCCGGGGCATGCGCCGCGTCGAGCGCGAGGAGGATCTGCGGGAGGCGGCCGAGCTTGCCAGCCGTGAAGCGGCGACCGCCTTCGGCGACCCGACGGTGTTCCTCGAGGAGGCCGTGACCCGGGCTCGCCACGTCGAGGTGCAGGTGCTGGCCGACGGGTCCGGCAACGTCGTGCACCTATTCGAGCGCGACTGCTCGGTCCAGCGCCGGCACCAAAAAGTGGTCGAGTTGGCGCCGGCGCCCAACCTGCCGCCGGCGCTTCGCGAACGGCTTTGTGCTGATGCGGTCGCCTTCGCACGCGCCGTCGGCTACCGCAACGCCGGGACCGTCGAGTTCCTCGTCGGGCCAGACGGGCGGCACGTGTTCATCGAGATGAACCCACGTATCCAGGTCGAGCACACCGTCACCGAGGAAGTGACCTCGGTCGACCTCGTGCAGGCCCAACTGAGGGTTGCGGCCGGCGAGACCTTGGCGGACCTCGGGATATCTCAGGAGACCATCGTCGTTCGCGGGGCGGCACTGCAGTGCCGGATCACGACCGAGGACCCGGCCCAAGGCTTCCGGCCCGACACGGGCCGGATCACCACTTACCGCTCGCCCGGCGGGCACGGGGTGCGCCTCGACGGCTGCACCTACCTCGGCGCGGATGTGTCACCTCATTTCGACTCGCTGCTCGTGAAGCTCACTACGAGCGGGCGTACTTTCGCCGAAGCCACGAGCAGGGCCCGGCGCGCCGTGGCCGAGTTCAGGGTGCGCGGGGTGGCCACCAACATCCCTTTCCTCCAAGGAGTTCTCGAGGACCCCGACTTCCTGGCTGGCAACCTCACCACTTCGTTCATCGAGGAGCGGCCCCACCTGCTCAGCCGGAGGAGCGGGGCAGACAGGGGGACCCGCCTCCTCACCTACATCGCCGACGTCACCGTCAACCGGCCCAGCGGCCCGGCGCCCAGCGGGCCCAGCCCGGTGTCGAAGTTGCCGCCAGTTCCTCGCAAAGCGGCTCCGGTGCTGGCGTCCGGGACCCGCCAGTTGCTCGAGGAGCGAGGACCGGAGGGCTTCGCGCGCTGGATGCGCGAGCAGGCGGGGGTGCTCGTAACCGATACGACTTTCCGAGACGCGCACCAGTCGCTCCTTGCCACCCGCTTGCGCACAAAAGACATGCTCGCGGCCGCGCCCTATTACGCCCGGGCACTGCCCGGGCTCTTGTCGCTCGAGTGCTGGGGAGGCGCCACTTTCGACACCGCGCTGCGTTTTTTGAAGGAGGACCCGTGGGAGCGCCTCGGGAGCATTCGGGAAGCCGTCCCCAACATATGCCTCCAGATGCTCCTGCGGGGCCGCAACACCGTCGGTTACACGCCTTACCCGGTGGAGGTAGCCAGGGCCTTTATAAAAGAAGCGGCAAGGACTGGCGTCGACATATTCCGTGTTTTCGACGCGTTGAACGATATCGACCAGATGCTCCCCGCCGTGCACGCGGTCGCCGAGGCGGGCAAGGTGGCCGAAGGCACGCTTTGCTATACGGGCGACCTGGCCGACCCCTCCGAGAAGCTCTACACCTTGGACTATTACCTGAAAAAGGTGGAACAGCTAGTCGAAGGTGGTGTCCATGTACTTTGCATAAAGGACATGGCCGGTTTGTTGCGGGCACCGGCGGCGGGAATATTGGTGCGGGCGCTACGGGAGAACTTCGACCTGCCGGTGCACCTCCACACCCATGACACCGCAGGAGGCCAGCTCGGGACTTATGTCGCGGCCATAGACGCGGGCGTCGACGCCGTAGACGGCGCCATCGGGCCGATGGCAGGCACCACCAGCCAGCCCTCGCTCGGCGCGGTCGTGGCGGCGACGGCCCATACGGGCCGCGACACCAGGCTCTCGCTCGCGGCGATTGAGTCCTTCGAACCGTACTGGGAAGCCGTGCGGCACTCTTACCACCCCTTCGACATCGGCCTTCCCGCCCCGACGAGCCGCGTCTACCTTCACGAGATGCCAGGCGGCCAGATCTCCAATCTCCGCCAACAGGCCATCGCGCTCGGCCTGGGGGACCGTTACGAAGAGGTGGAGGACCTCTACGCGGTGGCCAACCGGATCCTCGGCAACATAGTGAAAGTCACGCCAAGTTCCAAAGTTGTCGGCGACCTCGCCCTATACCTGTGCGGCGCCGGCGTGGACACCATGGAGTTCGAGCGCAACCCCGCCGCATTTGACCTACCAGACAGTGTCCTTGGGTTCCTGGCCGGCGAGCTGGGGGAGCCCGCCGGGGGGTGGCCCGAACCCTTTAGGACCAAGGCGCTCGAGGGGAAAAAGCTGCCGGTGCGCCACCACGACCTCCCTCCTGAAGCGAAGCGGGCGCTCGAAGACCCGTCCACGCCGCCCAAGCAATTACGAAGCCTGCTCAACGAGCTCCTCTTCCCCCGGCCGGCGAAGGCGCTCGAGGACGCCGCCCGTCAGTACGGGGATCTCTCCGTCCTGCCTACGAATGCCTTCTTTTACGGGCTGAACCCGGGCGAAGAGGTCGAGGTGACGCTCGAGACCGGGGTCTCGCTGTACCTCGCCCTGGACGCGGTGGGGGAGGCCGACGAGCGGGGGTTCCGCTCGGTTTTCTGCCGTATCAATGGACAACCGCGTGAAGTGAGGGTGCGGGACACTTCGGTAAAGGAGCTCCGCCCGAGGGGGGAGCGCGCCCAGCTCGACAACCCGGCTCACGTGGCCGCCCCCTTCGCCGGCACGGTGTCGCTCACGGTCGGGCCGAACGACCGCGTAGAGGCCGGCCAGACCGTAGCGACGATCGAGGCCATGAAGATGGAGGCACCGATCACGACCTCGGTCGCGGGTAGGGTCGAGCGCCTCGCCGTGCCCAAGGTTGCCCCCGTCGAGGGAGGCGACCTGTTGATGGTCATATCACCGGGGGTGAGCTGATTTGTTGATAGGTGTCGTGAAGGAGATAAAGCCCGCCGAGCGCCGGGTGGCCCTGACGCCGGCCGGTACAGAAGAACTGGTGGCGTCTGGTCACGGGGTGGTGGTCGAGCGGGGGGCAGGGGAGGGCTCGGGCTTCCCTGACGAGGCCTACGCCGCCGCGGGGGCGAAGCTCACGGGCGACACAGCACAGATCTGGGGAGAGGTGGACCTGCTCGTCAAGGTGAAGGAGCCCGTGGGGCCAGAGCTCGCGCTCTTGCGCGAGGGTCTGGTCCTTTTCACCTACCTC
>DAHWQF010000089.1 GCA_027334785.1 Acidimicrobiaceae bacterium | reverse complement strand
GTGACCAACCTCAACTTGCTCTACTTGAACAACGGCGCCGCTCCCTTCAGTGACCCCTATTTCCGCACGGCACTGGCGATGGCGGTCAACGTCAATGCGGTGGCCGTAAGGGCCTACTTCGGGGCGATCCCGGCTGCGTCGGGCGCCTTGCGCGCGACTGTGACCCCGGGGCAGGTCAACGTTTGGGTGCCGGCCTCGGTCCGCTCGCTCGGCTGGAAGTACAACCCCTCCGGAGCATTGAAGTTGCTCGAGTCGCACGGCTACAAGCTCTCGGGCGGGTCGCTCCAGGCCCCTGACGGCAAGCCGCTCCCGACGTTCAACATCCTGGTCGGCGCGGGCTGGTCGGACTTCATCTCGATGGCGCAGACGATCAGCCAGGAACTGCTGCCCCTCGGGATCCACACCACGGTCGAGCAGGAGCCCTACTCCACCTACGCGTCGTCTGCCAACTATGGGCGCTACTCGATGATGATCAGTTGGGGCAACAACGCCAACGTGACGCCCTACTACATGTACTACTACCTGTTCCACCCCAACAACTCGGCGCCAATAGGTAAGTTTGCCTCGACCAACTGGGAGCGCTACACGAGCCCGGCGGTCACGTCGGCCCTCAACGCGTACGCTCGCACGACCGACCTCGCCATCCAGAAGTCCGCGATGGCCACCATCGAGAAGGAAGTGCTCCAAAACGTCCCCGTCATACCTCTGACGGGCCGGCCCAACTTCTTGGACTACTCCACGCGGTCCTTCGTTGGGTGGCCGGGGCCTAACAACCCGTACAACTCGGGTGACCCCGGCGATGGCTTCGGGGGTGGAGGAGAGATGACCTACCTCCACGTCCACCTGAAGTGACGCCGAGCCACATCTTGGAGGACTCCTAAGGCGAGGCGGTGTTGGACCCAGTACGGCAGGGCTCACCCAAGTGGTGGGCCCTGCCTGGGTTATGGTAGGGCTGCGAGCGAGAGAAGCCCATGCGCGGGCAGGGAGGGAGAAGGTAAGCCATGCGGTACTTGGCTCGGCGGCTGGGACTGCTGCTGCTGACAGGGTGGGCGGCCCTCACTGTCAACTTCGTGCTGCCCCGGCTCATGCCCGGCGACCCTATCCAGGTCATGTTCGCACGGTTCCAGGGCAGGCTCAACCCGGAGGCGGCCAACGCGTTGAAGATCGCGTTCGGCCTGCAGACCCACCAGAGCATCTTCGCTCAGTACTTCACCTACCTGGGCCACACGTTGACCGGCAGGCTCGGCTTCTCGCTCACCTACTTCCCCGAGAAGGTCACGACGCTGATCGGCCAAGCACTGCCCTGGACCCTTGGGCTGGTGGGCTTCGCGACGGTGGTCGCGTTCGCGGTCGGGACGGCGATCGGGGCGCTCGCGGCGTGGCACCGAGGCACCGCCCNGGACAGCATCATGGTGCCGACCGGGGTCATGTTGAGCGCCATGCCCGTCTTTTGGATCGGGTTGCTCGTACTGTACGTGTTTGCCTTCAAGCTCGGTTGGTTCCCGGTTGGCGGTGGCGCCACCGGGGGGCAGGGCCTCGCCTCTATCTCGGGTTTCGGCGCCGTGATCAGCCACGCTGCCTTGCCGGCCATCACCCTCACGGCTGTCTCGCTCGGCGGGTACATCATCTTGATGCGCAATACGACCATCACCGTGCTGAACGACGACTTCGTCAAGTTCGCCCGGGCCAAGGGGCTACCTGACCGGGTGGTGGCCTCCCGCTATGCGGCGCGCAACGCCATCTTGCCCAACTTCACCTCGTTCGCCTTGGCGCTCGGCTTCGTGGTGGCGGGGGCGATCTTCATCGAGTACGTCTTCGATTACCCAGGCATTGCCTACCTTCTCTACCAGGCCGTCACCAGCCTCGACTACCCCCTCATGCAGGGGATCTTCTTGGTCATCGTGCTGGGCGTGCTGATAGCCAACTTCTTGGCCGACCTTCTCTACGTGTTGCTCGACCCGCGCATCCGGGTGGAGGCGCGTTCGTGAGGGCGCTGCTCCACAACCGGCGCGCCCTGGCCGGCGTGTGGATCCTGGTCCTTTTCAGCCTGGTGGCCATCTTCGCGCCCGAGATCGCCCCCTACTCGCCGAACGACATCAACTTCGTGCCCATGCTCGGCGTGAGCGCCAAGCACCTCCTCGGCACCACGCCCCAAGGCCAGGACGTTTTCTCCCAACTGGTCTATGGGTCGCGCGACAGCCTCGAGGTAGGGGTCATCACGGCCACGGTCATCTCCCTCATCCAACTCGTTATGGGGGTGTTCTCCGGCTACGTGGGCGGCTGGGTGGACGCGGTGCTCTCGTCCATCACCAACATTTTCCTGGTGCTGCCGGGCTTGGTGCTGTTGATCGTCATCACGTCGTACGCCACCAACAAGAGCCTCGGCGTGATAATCGGCGTCCTCGCCATCACGGGGTGGGCCTGGGGCGCCCGGGTCTTGCGGTCGCAGGCGATCGCATTGCGCGACCGGCCCTTTGTCGAGGCGGCGCGCATGTCCGGTGAGAGGCCCTGGCACGTCGCCGTGTTCAACATCGTGCCCAACATGTTCGGGGTCCTCGTGGCCAACTTCTTCGGTGCGGCCCTTTACGCCGTGCTGGCCGAGGCGGGGCTCAACTTCCTAGGGTTGGGCAATGTCAACGAAGTCTCGTGGGGGACGATGCTCTACTGGGCCCAGAGCGCGAACGCCATGCTGCTAGGCCAGTGGATCTACTTGCTCGTGCCGGGGCTGTGCATCCTGGCGCTCGGGACGGGCTTCGGGCTGCTCAATTTCGCCGTGGACGAGGTCGCCGACCCGCGCCTCCGGAGGAACGAGCCGGCGCCGGCGGGGGCGGTCCTGGCTCCCTCTCTCCCCCTCGTCGGCCCCCGTGGAGAGCTGACCGAGGGCGCCGGCCTGAGCCCGGGGAGGGGCTGAGGTTGGCCCCGCTGCTCGAAGTCCGGGATCTGTACGTCGGCTACGGCTGGGACGAGCGCAATGTGGTCACGATCGTGCGCGGTGTCAACCTCACAGTGGCGCCGGGCGAAGTCGTAGGCTTGGCCGGCGAGTCGGGCTGCGGGAAGAGCACGCTCGCCTTCGCGGCTGCGGGGCTGCTCGAGCCGCCGGGCCGCGTCATATCGGGCCAGGTCCTCTTCGAGGGCACCGACTTACTGAAGTTGCCCGCCGAGCAACTCCGCGCTCTTCACCTCGCCCGGATCTCCATGGTCTTCCAGGCGTCGATGAACGTGCTCAACCCGGTGGCGCGTATCCGGGAGCAGTTCAAAGATGCGATGAAAGCCCACGGCATCGGTTCGGGGGAGGAGGCCTCGGTTCGCGCCAAGGAGATGTTCGCCCGGGTCAAGCTCCCCGAACGGTTCCTAGATGCCTATCCCCATCAGCTCTCCGGCGGCATGCGCCAGCGCGCCGTCATCGCGTTGGCCCTGTCCCTCGGGCCCAAGTTGGTTTTCTTGGACGAGCCGACGACCGCCCTCGACGTCGTGGTGCAACGCTCGATCATCCAGGTGCTGAACGACTTGCGCCACGACCTCGGCTTCGGGGTCGTGTTCATCACCCACGACCTGTCGCTCCTCGTCGAGATAGCCGACCGGATCGCGATCATGTACGCCGGTGCCATCGTGGAGGAGGCCCCTGCCCAATTGCTCTACCAAAGCCCCGAGCACCCCTACACGGTGGCACTTATGAGCGCCTTTCCTCCTGTCGGAGGCAAACGCAAACGTCTTGAGGGACTGGCCGGCCAACCTCCCGACCTCCGTCGACTACCGCCCGGGTGCGCTTTCGCACCTCGGTGCGCGCGGTTTATTAAGGGCCTGTGCGACACCGTGGCGCCGCCCGAGGTGCGAACTGCCGAGGGGCGAAGGGTGTCGTGCCACCTCTACGCCGAGACGGTGCCGTCTCGGCCGTTGCCCGAGGCCGTGCCGGGGGCTTTGGTCTCGCAGAACAACGGGGCCCTGGCTGCCCGCGCCGGTCAACCCACAGAGGTCTCGTCGGATGAGGGGGCGGCAAATTGACGCACCCAAGCGGGTCGAGAGCGGGAGGCTGGCTTTGGTCAGCACCCTAGGAGAAGAGGGTCTTCAAGCCGGGCCGCAGGGGAGCCAGGTACCGGTGCTCGAGGTCCGTGGGCTCACGAAGACCTACGCGGTAGGCCGGTTTGGCAAGGCCAGGTTGGTGAGGGCGCTCTCCAATGTCGACCTCAGCGTTATGAGAGGCGAGGTGTTGGGGCTAGTAGGGGAGTCCGGCTCGGGCAAGACCACCTTTGCGCGCAGCGTCGCCTTGTTGGAAAGGCCCACGTCGGGCCAGATCCGCCTCCTCGGGCGCGAAGTCCCCAACCGGCTCAACCAAGCACGCCTTCGCGAGCACCGTCGCCACGTCCAGATGGTCTTCCAGGACCCCTACACGTCGCTCGACCCGCTCCACACGGTGCGCTACAGCCTCACCCGCCCTCTCCAAACCTTCAAAGTGGTGCCGAAAAACACCCAGGCCGAGGCGGTGGACCACTTGCTCACCCAGGTCGGGCTGGTGCCGCCGCAGGACTTTCTCCGGCGTTACCCCTACCAGCTCTCAGGGGGCCAGCGCCAGCGGGTGGGCGTGGCGCGCGCCCTCGCGGCGCGCCCGGCGCTGCTGCTCGCCGACGAGCCGACGTCCATGCTCGACGTCTCGATCCGGCTCTCCATCATGAACCTGTTGCTGGACCTGCAAAAAGCCGAGTCCCTCTCGCTCGTGTTCGTGACCCACGACCTGGCCGGGGCCTCCTACATGAGCGACCGCATCGCGATCATGTACGCCGGGCACCTGGTCGAGGTCGGGCCTTCGGAGCGGGTCATGGGGGAGCCCCGCCACCCCTATACGCAGTTGCTCCGCCGGGCCGCGCCGGACCCGGCCAGCCACTTCGGCGCCGGCGAGCGCTTCGAGGCCCGGGGCGACCCGCCGGACCTGGCGAACCTGCCGAGCGGCTGCCCCTTTGCCGCCCGCTGCCCCCACGTCCGCAAGGAGTGCACGGAGGCCCTGCCGGAATGGCGCCAGGTGGGGCCGGGGCACGAAGCCCGCTGCGTGCTCTACTGACCCCGGCGGCCCGCCGCCACGCTGCCCATTCAGCATCCACCGGTGAGCGGGGGTGCCTCTGGTAGTCTGGGGTGGCCACCTGAGACGGCCTGGCCAGCGGAGCCGGGCGCGGCTCTTGCTGGGTTTGGGCGCCTCCGCCGGCCACGTGAAGACGAAAAGCCGAGCATGGAGGGAAATTGGCGAAGCACATCTTCGTGACCGGGGGAGTAGCGAGCTCCCTTGGCAAGGGCCTCACCGCGGCGTCTCTCGGGCGCCTCCTGAAGAGCAGGGGGCTCCGGGTGACCATCCAGAAGCTCGACCCCTACATAAACGTCGACCCCGGGACCATGAACCCCTTCGAGCACGGGGAGGTCTTCGTGACCGACGACGGTGGCGAGACGGACCTCGACCTCGGGCACTACGAGCGGTTCATAGACGAGGCGCTCTCACGTGATTCCAACGCCACCACCGGTTCGATCTACCAGGCCGTGATCGCCAAGGAGCGCCGGGGCGAGTACCTGGGGAAGACAGTCCAGGTGATCCCGCACATCACCGACGAGATCAAGCTGCGCATCCGCCAGATCGCGACAGAGGACACCGACGTCGTCATCACCGAGATCGGCGGGACGGTGGGCGACATCGAAATCCTCCCGTTCTTGGAGGCGGTCCGCCAGCTCCGAAAGGACGTGGGGCGCGACAACGTGTGCTACGTGCACGTGACCTTGGTGCCCTACCTCGGCCCCTCGGGAGAACAGAAGACCAAGCCGACCCAGCACTCGGTCACCGAACTGCGTTCGCGGGGGATCCAGCCAGACGTCATCGTGCTCCGCAGCGACAGGCCCATCCCGAGAGGCCTGAAAACCAAGATCTCCCTCCTTTGCGACGTCCCCGAGGAAGGCGTCATCTCCAACGTGGACGCCCCTAACCTCTATGAGATCCCACTTGCCCTCCACGACGAGGGCCTCGACACCTACGTCTGCCGCCTGCTGCACCTCGATGGCTCCCAGCAGGCCGTCCACCACGTCCAACCCGCCGTCCAGCAGGCGGCAGGGCAGCGAGACGGAGGCGAGCAGCCGGCGACAAGGGCCCTCGACGGCGCCGGGCCCGACCTTTCCAAGTGGCGGGCGCTCGTTCGGCGCGCCGAGCTCGCTTCCAAGCCAGTGCGGATCGGTCTCATCGGCAAGTATGTAAACCTGCCCGACGCCTACCTGTCGGTGGTCGAGGCGCTCCACCATGGCGCCTACGCCCACGGGGCCCGGGTCCAGCTCGACTGGGTGCAAGCCGAAGAGGTGGAGGGGTTGATGGTCGAAGGCCGCCTCAGGGACTTGGACGGCATGGTGATCCCCGGGGGCTTTGGCGAACGGGGCATCGAAGGCATGGTGGCGGCCGCAGGTCATGCCCGGGAGCAACAGATCCCCTGCCTCGGGCTGTGCCTCGGGCTGCAGGTGATGGTGATCGAGTTCGCCCGCAATGCCGCCGGCCTCACCGGGGCCAACTCCCGAGAGTTCTCCCCTACTGCCCCCTACCTGGTCATCGACTTGATGAGCGACCAACGCGAGATCGTGAGCCAGTCCAATTACGGCGGCACCATGCGCCTCGGGACCTACCCGGCCAAGCTGCGCCCCGGCAGCCAGATGGCGGAGATATATGGCTCTGAGCTGGTGTTCGAGCGGCACCGCCACCGCTACGAGGTGACCCCCCGCTACCGCACCCGCCTGGAGCAGGCCGGGCTCGCCTGCTCGGGGGAGTCCCCCGACGGCCGTCTGGTCGAGATGATAGAACTGCCCGGGCACCCACTCTGGGTAGGCACGCAGGCCCACCCCGAGTTCAAGAGCCGCCCTGACCGGCCTCACCCGCTGTTCAAGGCGCTCGTGGGTGCCGCCCTGGCCCGGGCCGAGGGACGCCGGCCGCACCTGATCGACCCCGACACCTTCCAGCCTGAGGAGGCCAGCCTTGCCATCGGATAACTTCCGCAAGCTCTCGGAGCGCCCCGTCTACGATTCGGCGCTCCTCCACGTGGCCGTAGCCATCTTCGAGGCGCCGGACGGCTCGCACTTCGAACGCGACATCGTCCACCACCCCGGCGCCGTGGTCATGGTGCCCTTCGACGAGGGCACGGGCGAGGTGGTCCTGGTGCGCCAGTACCGTGCTCCGCTCGACACCGAGGTGCTGGAGGTGCCAGCCGGTAAGCGCGACGTGCACGGCGAGCCGCCCGAGGTGACCGCGCAGCGCGAGCTCGCCGAAGAAGCCGGCCTCGAGGCGGGCAAGCTCGAGTTGATCGGGCGGTTTTTCAATTCGCCGGGTTTTTCCGACGAGCAGTCCTGGTGCTACCTCGCCCGGGACTTGAGGGCTGTGCCCGACGAGCGCCATGGGGTGGAGGAGCAGCACATGACCGTGGAGCGGGTCAAATTCTCTGAGGTGGGTGCGCTGGTGCGCGCCGGCGAGATCACTGACGCGAAGACGATCGTGGGGCTCTTCCTCACGCAAGCGTTCCTATCGTTGCCGTAGGGGAAATGGGGAGCGGCGCGGCTGACCTCGCCCCCTTAGGAGTGCCGAGGTCGCGCGCAGCGCTCAGCCTTCCAGCCGAGGAGCTGTTGTCCTGGTTGGCGGTGGAGAAGGGGAGGAGCGCCAACACGCTCGCTGCCTACCGGCGCGACCTGGCCGCCTACGAGGCTTGGCTCGCCGCTCGCCACGGGACCGGTGAGGTCGATGAGGCAACGGTCGCCGAGTACGTGGCCCACCTGCGCCAGTCGGGGCTGGCGCCGGCGTCGGTGGCGCGGGCGCTCGTAGCCGTACGCTCCCTGTACCGTTTCTTGGCGCAAGAGGGCGGTGCCGGGACCGACCCAACCTCGGACTTGCGCCCCCCCAGGGTCCCCGAGAGCATCCCCAAGGCGCTCACCGAGGCCGAGGTGGCGTCGCTGTTGGCGGCGGTGACCGGCGCCGGCCCATTGGCGCTTAGGGACCGGGCCGTGCTCGAGGTCCTCTACGGGACCGGGGTGCGCATCTCCGAGCTCATCGGGCTGTCTGTCGGAGACCTGGTGGTTGAGGAGCAGCTGGCGCGGGTGTTCGGCAAGGGAGGCAAGGAGCGCCTGGTGCCTCTGGGGCGCTACGCGCGCGATGCGCTGGTGGCATGGCTCAGCCCGGGCGGGCGCCCCACCCTCGTGCCCCCACACTGGGCGCGAAGGGGCGACGCGGATGCCGTCTTTCTCAACAACAGAGGCGGTAGGCTCACCCGGCAAGGGGCGTGGGGCATCGTGCGCCACTACGGCGTGCTGGCAGGCCTCGAGGGCCGCCTCTCGCCTCACGTGCTGCGCCACAGCTGTGCTACCCACATGCTCGACCACGGCGCCGACATCCGGGTGGTCCAGGAACTGCTCGGCCATGCTTCGATCAGCACCACTCAGGTGTACACCAAGGTGTCGCCCGAACGCCTGAAGTCCGCGTACCTGGCTAGCCACCCGCGCGCCCGCGACGGCTGAAGACAATTTGACCGGAGCCCTTCGCGCCCTCTCGCTTTGGGTCTACACTGCCAACATGGAGGCCAACGCCACGATTGCCCTACGCGAGGAGCTGGAGTCCCAGCGCGCCTCGCTGCGCAACGAGCTCGAAGAGCTGGGCTACGGGGCCGAGGTCCGGGCTTATGACCCCAACTTCGCCGACTCGAGCCAGGTGACCGCCGAGAGAGGCGAAGCCGAGGCACTCGTCACGACTCTCGCGACCAATTTGCGTGACGTCGAGCATGCCCTTGCCAAGTTCGACGCCGGCACTTACGGGCAATGCGAGGCCTGCCACGAGGAGATCGCGCCCGCTCGCCTCGAAGCCATGCCCACTGCCCGGTACTGCATCAACTGCGCCGCCAAGAGGCGGTGACGACCACCCGGGCTAAAACGCCTGTAGGCGAGGCGTTTGCAACCTTGAGCGTGTCTAGCGTGTCTAGCGTGCCTAAGGCGTGAGAAGCCCGATGGCGGCGCGGGCGCGCTCGTAGGTCGCGGCGGCTACCTCTTCGGCTTTGCGGGCGCCGGCCGCGAGGACAGCCTGCACCGTAGCGGGGTCCTGGGAGAGCTCTCGGTAGCGCTCCTGGAGCGGGCGCACCAACGACACGACGGCCTCTGCTGCGTCCGCCTTCAACTTGGCGTAGCCGTCGTAAGCACTGGCCAGGTCCTCGGGGCTGCCGCCGCGTATGGTGGTGAGCAGTTCGAGGAGGTTGGAAACGCCTGGTTTTTTCTCGGGGTCCCAGCGCACCGAGCCTGGTCCCGGCGGGTCGAGGTCGGTGACGGCTCGCTTTATTTTGCGTTCGATCACCTTGGGGTCGTCGAAGAGGAAGACAATGCCGGCGTCAGAAATAGCAGACTTCGACATCTTGTGCTCGGGCTCTTGCAGATCCATGACCCTGGCACCGCCACCACGGGGCGGGATGGCCGCCTCGGGGACAGTGAAGGTCTGCCCGTAGCGGGCATTCCAGCGTTCTGCCAGGTTGCGTGTGAGCTCGAGGTGCTGGCGCTGGTCGTCACCGACGGGCACGAGGTCGGTGTCGTAGAGCAAGATGTCGGCCGCCATGAGCACGGGGTAGGCGAAGAGCCCGACCCGAGCGGCTTCTTCCCCACCCTTTTGGGCTTTGTCCTTGAACTGGGTCATGCGGGACAGTTCGCCCATGCTGGCCGTGCACTCGAGGAGCCACGTGAGCTCGGCGTGGTAGTGGACATGGCTCTGCACGAACAGGGTGCAGCGGGCCGGGTCGAGACCGCAGGCGAGGAGCAGAGTGGCCATCGTTAGGGTGGACTTGGAGAGTTCTTCGGGGTCGCCCGGGATGGTCAAGGCGTGCAGGTCGACTACGCAGTAAAAAGCGTCGTAGCGGTCCTGGAAGTCGACCCACCACCGTAACGCACCGAGGT
>DAHWQF010000899.1 GCA_027334785.1 Acidimicrobiaceae bacterium | reverse complement strand
GCCATCGGCGAGGACATCGTGCTCACCTGGAGGCTGATGGAGGGCGAGCGGCGGGTTTACTTCGAGCCGACCGCCATTGCCTTCACCGAGGTCCCCTCCCACATTGGCCACTTCTGCAGGCAACGGTCTCGGTGGGCCCGCGGGATGATCGAAGGCATCCGCTCGGTCAAACCATGGAGGCAGCCCCGCCCCATGACCGCAATGCTGGCCGGGATAGACCTGCTACTGCCTTTGATCGACCTCGCCTACACGTTCCTATGGATGCCCGGGATCGTGCTTGCCTGCTTCGGGCTGTACTGGTTCGTCGGCATATACACCGCAGCCGTGCTGCCGCTCACCCTGCTCATCAACTTCCTCCTTTTCCGCTACCAGCACAAGCGGGTGTTCGTGCCCTTGGACTTGAAGGTCCGGCGCAACCTGAGGGGCTTGGTCTGCTACGTGCTCTTCTACCAGATGCTCATGTCCCCCGTGTCGGTGGCCGGCTACGCGCAAGAGCTGCTCGGCCTGCGCCGGCGCTGGAAATAAGCTGTAGTCCAGTTGGGCGCCCGGCGAAGGCGGGGCGCTTGGCCTTTGGCTACCGGGTTCGCTCGCCTGGTCGGTTAGACCGCTCCCACGGGCTGCACCCAGCAAAACCGTCCTCCTCACGCCAAAACCCGAGGCGGCGGGCACACGCGCGCAAGACCCGGCCTCTGCGGTATGACCGCAAGTTATGAGGTCGTGCTTAGCCAAAATGCAAAG
>DAHWQF010000898.1 GCA_027334785.1 Acidimicrobiaceae bacterium | reverse complement strand
AAGAGGGCCATGGCGCCGGCGCAGGCTGAGACGGCAAGGCGCCAGACTGGACGCCCGCCTGGGCGCCGGACTGGACGTGGAAACGGTGTGCTGTTTTCGTTACTCATGGTCGATTTCTCTCTCCCCTGTTTTGTCCGAGCCACCCGCTTTGGGGTGGCTTCCCTGCTAAGCGGCCCGGCGGGCCGCGTTTTTCTCCTCAGCGGGGCCCGGCATGGGCGACGGCCTTGCCGAGGAAGATCGCGGCGAGGTCGAGCAGGGCGATATCGTTGCTCGGCCCCTCGACGTGGTTGGTCCCGGCTACGAACACGTATACGTAGCCGGCATTGGCCAGGGCACGGTCCACGTTTTGCTCGACGACGAGGGCGGCAGTCCCGGCCCGGGTTATCTCGTGGACCTGGTCCCAGACGACCTGTGTGTACGCGGGCGAGAGACCGGCCGTGGGTTCGTCGAGGATCATCACCCGAGGGTCGAGCATGAGGGCGCGCGCCATGGCCAGCATGTTTTGCTGGCCGCCCGAGAGCGCCCCGGCCCTCTTTTTCGTGGCCTTGGCAAGGTCGGGGAAAATGTCGAGCACCTCTCCGATCCGGGCGCGCAGGCCCGACTTCCGCGTGAAGCCTCCCATCTCCAGGTTTTCCACGACCGAAAGGCTCGGGAACACGTTGGCGTTCTGGGGCACGTACGCGAGGCCCCGCCGGGCGATCTTGTGCGCCGGCATCCCCGTCAGGTCCTGGCTTCCGAGCAA
>DAHWQF010000897.1:442-741 GCA_027334785.1 Acidimicrobiaceae bacterium | reverse complement strand
GGGACACCGCATCCCACCGAGGACGCGCGGACGTCAAGGCCGGGCTCATTTATCTCGGCGACCGTAACGACTTCGGCTCCTTCCTCAATGGATGGGCCAGTGAATGAGACAGCGACCCCAGAGCGCCGCCACGGGGGCCGGCTCAACCGGGCCGCCCAAACCGGGGCGAGTTGCGAGCCGCCTGGTCTTCACGCGAACGCCCTCGGCCAACCGTCCATGGCCCTTGCTGCTACCGCCCCCGCCTCCGGCCATCCGTGGCCTCCGGCGGGGTTGGTGCCGTCACCAAAGCGAGCGCCAGC
>DAHWQF010000897.1:0-432 GCA_027334785.1 Acidimicrobiaceae bacterium | reverse complement strand
GCGCCGAGCACCCGAGCCGCTGTAGCGGCACCGCAGTTCCCCAGCCGCTTCCTCTTCCGCTATTGCACGCACCATCCATGCGGCGCGCGACAAGTAGTCGGCGGTGGTCGGCTCTTGGCCCGTCAAGTATGCTGCGGCCTCCTCCAGCGCCTCACCTAGGTGGTCCCACCAGGCCGGGGGCATCGGGCCAGTCCTCCAGCGCTCCGCTACCTTCGAGCCCGCAGGACTGTTCCAGCCAGAAAGCCAGCGCCTTGCGGGGCACCACCAACCTGCGCCCGAGGCGCACGACGGGCAAACGCTGCGAGCGCGCCAGCTCATAGGCCAGCGCACGCGAAATCCCAAGAAGCTCCGCCGGCTCAGTCGCGCTCATCATGATCCGGCTGCTCGCCATTACTCCAGCAACCTCCCTCACTGGGCTGCCCCCTTGCCAAT
>DAHWQF010000896.1 GCA_027334785.1 Acidimicrobiaceae bacterium | reverse complement strand
ACAGTGCTGCCGTCTCTTTCAGTTCCTTGAGCGTCGCCTTCGCCTTTCCCGAGGCTTCCTCGCCCTGGCGCCTAAGCGCCCGAGCCGAGCTCTCCGCGACCGCCCGGGCGTCGGCCAAGGCTGCCTCTGCAATTCTTGCCATCTCGTCGGTGATGGCGAGCACCTCTTCCTTGGCCTCGCCGCTCCTTCGCCGGAGCCAGGTCGCGATCGAATGAGCCCGGGAAGCCATAGAGCGGCGGCGGTCCCTCATCTTGGTGCGGGGGGCGAAGCCCATCGCCTTCAGGCGCCCGGCGAGCACGACCAAGCGGGAGACCCCCTTGGCGAGCAGCCCCGAGTCTGTCGGGTAGGCCACGTTGGCAGGGACGACCGTGGTGTCGACGCGGACCTTGTCGAGCTTCACCAACTTCTGCTCGTGACCTTTCTTGAGCAGCACGTCGTTCAGCTGGTCGACGGCTCCTTGGCCACAACGCGTGGTGATCTTCTCCAAGGTCGAGGGGTGCGGGACGCGCTCGCCGAAGGGCACCCGGCAGAACAGCCGCCAAGAGACCGAGTCGGAGACCTCCTCGCAGAGCGCCTCGTAGCCGAGCTGGTAGCGGTACTTGAGGGCCATCATGCGGACGTAGGTCTCCATCGGCACCGACGGCCGCCCGTCACTCGGGTGGAAGTACGGCCTGAACGGCTCGAACAGGCGGGGGTCTTCGAAGTACGAGTCGAGCTCGGCGAGCCTTGGCGGCAAACCCCGGG
>DAHWQF010000895.1 GCA_027334785.1 Acidimicrobiaceae bacterium | reverse complement strand
CGCCCTGTACGGGCCGCTGCACGGCGGGGCCAATGAGGCAGTGCTCAAGATGCTGGCCGGCATCGGCACCGTGGAGAACGTCCCCGACCATCTCGCCCGGGTGAAGCGAGGGGAGATCCGCCTCATGGGCTTCGGCCACCGCGTCTACAAGAACTTCGACCCGCGGGCCAAGATCATCAAGCGTGTCGCGTCCGAGGTCTTCGAGGTGACGGGACGCAACCCCCTCCTCGACGTCGCGCTCGAGCTCGAGAAGCGAGCGCTCGAGGATCCCTACTTCGTCGAGCACAAGCTGTACCCGAACGTCGACTTCTACTCGGGGATCATCTACCAGGCCATGGGATGTCCTGTTCGCCATCGGCCGCATGCCGGGTTGGTTGGCTCAATGGGAAGAGGGAATCCTCGACCCCGATCAGAAGATCTCGCGGCCCCGCCAGCTCTATGTCGGCCCGGAAGAGCGTCACCTGGCGCTCGCACCGTCGTCCCCGTCGCGCTAGGGCATCCGGTCCGATGAGCACAACCTTGGCCGTGTCGCTCCACGGGGCTCGGCTCCTCGAGGACGCACGCCTCAACAAGGGAACCGCCTTCAGCGCGCAGGAGCGGGCCGCGTTCGGCTTATGGGGCTTGCTGCCCGCCGGTGTCCAGTCGGTCTCGGACCAGGTGGCTCTGGAGATGGAGCATCTCAGGAGCAAGGGGGACGACCTGGAGCGCTACATCGGATTGTTCGCGCTCCAGGACCGCAACGAGAC
>DAHWQF010000894.1 GCA_027334785.1 Acidimicrobiaceae bacterium | reverse complement strand
AACACCCTCCTCCCGGTCCGGGTAGCAACTGGTCCGGTGTTCTCGGAGGCGTGCGTTGTCTTCGCGCTCGCAGACCTGGCGAGCCTCGCCGTGCTCTCCTCCTCGGCCCACCAGGCGTGGGTGCTCCGCTACACCTCGACGCTCGAAACCCGTGTGCGCTACGCACCCTCCGACGTCTTCCTCACCTTCCCCCGCCCCGCACCGACCGACGCCCTGGAGCAGCTCGGGAGAGCCCTCGACGACGAGCGCCGTGCCGTGATGGCTCGGCGTGCCCTCGGGCTCACGAAGCTCTACAACCTGGTCCACAACCCCACCGTCCGCGACGCGGATATCCTTCGCCTGCGCAGCCTCCACGCCGAGATCGACGCCGCCACCCTCGCCGCCTACGGCTGGTCCGACCTCGACCCCGAGATCGGCCACCACCGGACCAAGATCGGCCTGCGCTGGACGCTCTCACGCGCCGCTCGCCTGGCGGTGCTCGACCGACTGCTGCTGGAGAACCACCGACGAGCCGGCCGCGCGTGAACGACCCCGATCGTTGTCACTGCCTCCCGCTACCCTGCCCCCGGCGCCCACCCTCGCCGCGACGCCGGAGACCGGAGAGGAGCAGCCCATGAGCGACGGCTACGAGATCCGAGCGGCACTCGAGGACCTCGTCGTTCGCGACCTGCTCGGCCCCTGGGACGACCCGGAGGAGGAGCTCCCTCGCGGCACCACGCCCGGTGAGCGTTACCTCCTCGGGAAGCT
>DAHWQF010000893.1 GCA_027334785.1 Acidimicrobiaceae bacterium | reverse complement strand
TGGACGGCTCCCGTCAGGTGGTCCATCGCCCCGCGGACGCCAGATCGCGGGGCCTGTACGTGCGACCTGGTGATCCGGCTCGGGCACGGGGCGAGATCGGTCACCGCCAGCCCGCGCCGCCAGACGATCATCGCCCGGCGCCTCTCACCGGCCCGCGTGGTGCCAGCTAGCGGCCACCTCGGCGCGCACCTGGCGGGCAGCTGCCACCATGTTTACGAGCGCGGCGCCGACCTCGGCGTAGCTGCGGGTCTTGAGCCCGCAGTCGGGGTTCACCCACATGCGCTCGGGCCCGAGAGACCCGACGGCTCGGCGGAGGAGTGAGGCGATCTCGTCCGCAGCCGGCACCTGCGGCGAGTGCACGTCGTAGACACCGGGCCCGACGCCGCCTTGGTAGGCGGCGTCGCCGAGGGCGCCAAGGAGCGCCATGGCCGAGCGCGCCGCCTCGAAGGAGGCGACGTCGACGTCGAGGTCTGCGAGCACGTCCACGACGCCGGCCAGCTCGGCGTAGCACATGTGGGTGTGCACCTGGGTTGCCGAGACGGCCGCCGAGCTGGCCAGGCGGAAGGCACGGGTCGCCCACGCCAGGTACCCGGCGCGCTCGCCGCGGCGCAGCGGCAGGCCCTCTCGAAGGGCGGGCTCGTCGATCTGGACCACCGCGGTGCCCATGCGTTGGAGGTCGGCCACCTCGTCGGCAAGGGCGAGGCCGAGCTGGGCGGCCACGTCTGCTCGGGGAAGGTCGTCTCGGACGAA
>DAHWQF010000892.1 GCA_027334785.1 Acidimicrobiaceae bacterium | reverse complement strand
GGTCGAGACCCCCTACGGGCTGCGCACGTGCTACGAGGCCAAATTCGAACGCAAAGGCAAGCAGCCGCTGGTCGCACGGTTCGGCGGGATACCCTTGGTGCGGAAGAAGGACGCCGTCCTTATCGACCGCACCCCGCCACGGGTCCCCTGTCCCCGAAAGGAGCTGGTCGCCCGGCTCCTCAAGAGAAGGTGCGAGCTGTGCGGGGAGCCGGCCAAGGTGGTGGTCCACCAAGTCCGGTCCCTCGCCAGTCTCGGTAGGCCCGAAGCAGGCCAACCCCCGTGGGCGGCGCTCATGGCCAAGATGCGGCGGAAGACCCTCGTGGTCTGCCGTCCTTGTCATGACGCAATCCACCATGGGCAACCCACCGCCAAAACGGCGTAGGTAACTGGAGAGCCACGTGCATTGAAAGGTGCCCGCGTGGTTCGGAGGAGGGCTGCACGGAAAAGGGCCTGTTCACAGGCACCTCGCCGTGCAGCCTATCCGGTAGTAGGCCTGGGCCGGGGAAGAGTCGACGAAACGCTCGGAGTTCAGTGTCGCGAGGACGAGCCCTACTTCCGCGGGCAAGAGCTTGTTGGGCGGCGCCGGGCGGGGCTTCTTCGGTGCCACCCTGGCCGGGCGGAGGTGGCGGTAATGGGTCGCCCTGGGCCGCCCTACGGCCGTGCAGGCGGCCTTGGTGCCGAGGAGCGGCTCGACCTGGTCGAAGCAGGCGCAGGTCACGGCCCCTGCCTCGGCTGCTCGGCCTGCTCCGAGC
>DAHWQF010000891.1 GCA_027334785.1 Acidimicrobiaceae bacterium | reverse complement strand
GCGTTCCGCTCTCGCACATTTGGCTTCCCGCTTGCCCGCGGCCATGTTGGCCCAAGCCCTCGGCTACTCCCCGGGCACAGCTGTCCGCTGGGCCGGGCAGGTTGGTGCCGACTGGGGCAATTATGCGGCCAGCTTCGCCCGCTCAGCTCCGACCGGGCGTTGAGACCGCCGCGGCTGCCTCCCCCCACTACCGCCGGCCCCCCAGGGGGCCGTTGGTGCCCGAGACATGGGAGGGCGGGCCCCAGATGGCAAAGGGCCAAGCCTTTGCTGCCTACTCACGCCCTCGACCACCGGCCACCAAACCACATGTTCAAGCAGCGGAAGATCTTCAGACCGCGCCCAGGACGGTGCCTACGACCACCAACGCCTGGGCCCGCCAAGCGATCGCGCACCATGTCGGATAGCCCCCGAGGGACCGGTTGCGAGATGGCTATTCGGCACACTTCGAACATCGCCTATTACCAGTTTGGGCGAGGGTGTGCACCCCAGAGCAGTCATGGAGCGGCTTGGGCACAGCTCGATCACAGTCACGCTCGACCGTTACGGCCACCTGTTCCCCCACCTCGAAGAGGCCCTCACGGCTGGCCTGGAGCGTTCGCGGTCGGAGGCTTTGGCGAAGTTCCCGTGAACGGGGACCCCTGGTCGATCGCGCACGGATCGCGCACGCGGGATCGTACACTTGTCCGTCGAACACCCGCCTTATCCCGTCTGAACTGCTTGTTTGCCGGCGCCCCCGGCAGGGTTTGAACCTG
>DAHWQF010000890.1 GCA_027334785.1 Acidimicrobiaceae bacterium | reverse complement strand
GGCACTGGAAGCCCTCGTCCGAGCGCTCGAACGCGAGGAACGCAACGAATGAGAGAAACCATGAAGCGGATCTGCCCGAAAATGTCACCGCAAGTGGCGCGTTGACCGGTTGACTCCGCTGGCTGGGGTCAATGACCGAGATCAAGCGCACCGTGCACGGTACGTCGTTCTGGCTGGAGTCGAAGTAGTTGGAGTCCCCAAACTGCACTAGAGAGCTTACACTGAGAGGGTGTGACGGCTACGGCGGGGAGCAGACGAGCAGCTCAGAGGCCTATTTCTGAGTAGGGGCGGGGAGGATCGAACTCCCGGCGCGCAGATTAAAAGTCTGCCGGTCTACCACTGACCTACGCCCCCTCGGGCTGTTACTTTACGTCGAGGGCACAGTCTACGATCCCCCGACCAGCTGCCAGGTTGTCGGTACCAAGGCCACGTGGCCCGAGGGCCTCGGTCACCCAGCACGAGGGCTAGAGCTCGTCGTCGGCCGGGAGGTTCCAGCGTTGGACGACCGGTGTGCCATGCTCCCAGCCGAGCACCGAGACCGCTGCCGTCCCGAGGACCAACATCCGGCCGTCTTCGGGGGGCCGGCCGAGCCACGTGGCCGCGAGGACGCGGAGCATGTGGCCGTGAGAAAAGAGGAGAGCTGCTGAGCCGTCGGGCAGTTCCAAGGTGCGCTCGACCAGCCGACGAGCCCGGGTAGCGACTTGCTTGGGACGTTCGCCCCCCGGCCAGGGCCCGGACCAGATCGTCCATCCC
>DAHWQF010000088.1 GCA_027334785.1 Acidimicrobiaceae bacterium | reverse complement strand
ACAGCGAGCCGGAAGCCGCCCGCGTGCGGCTCCGGCACCGAGCCGGGCGATCGACCGGCATCCACGGCTGCGGCACCGAGCCGGGCGACCGCTCGCCGTCACGGCGCCGGCTTTGCGCTGGCAGGCGGCGGGGGCCCCTGAGCTCCCTCGCAGCACCTGGCCGCCCGCCAAGAGCGCCCTGCGACCGGCAGCGAGAATTACAAGAGCTCCACCTCTACTAAA
Source organism: Acidimicrobiaceae bacterium (assembly GCA_027334785.1). Lineage (GTDB taxonomy): Bacteria > Actinomycetota > Acidimicrobiia > Acidimicrobiales > Palsa-688 > JAJZYO01. Next base: position 9,744 of record DAHWQF010000088.1, on the reverse strand, counting down.
GCACGCCCTCAAACAGCTTTATCACCCGTAAATCCGCGCAAATGCTGCTTATGCCTCCCTATGGTGGCCCGCTATTTGCTCACACCCTTGTAACTCGCGGATCTAGGTCAGAGGGGTCTGCCTCTCGCCGGTAAGATGCGCTCACACCTCTGCGGCTGCGGGCCGGCTAACAGTAGCGAGCACGTTTGTGCGCTCGACGTCGAGCGGGTGGCCCTGCACGATCGTCGGCTGCAGGGCGAGCTCAGCCCACTAGGCTTGGCCATCGCCGCTCACCGGCTTAGGTCTCCCGACCGCTCAGATCAGATGATGGCACTGCGGACCCATGCTGGCCGGCGCCGAGAGCGCGCCGGAGCACCGCGACCTGTTCGGCGAGCGCCCTGCGGCCGATCGCCGTTGCAGCCCCGTCATGTTCAAAGCCGTGGAAGACGCCGGCGAACTGTCGCAGCTCCGTGCTCACCCCTGCTCCGGAGAGCCGGCGGGCGTAGTCGATCACCTCGTCGCGCAACGGGTCGAGCTCACAGGCCATTAGGTAAGCTGGCGGGAGCCCAGACAGCTCGACTGCCCGGGAAGGGGCAGCGTAGGCGGGCACTTCGGAGCGCTCCTCACGGGGGGCGTTAAGGAAAAGCTCCCACATCTGCGCGCAACCAGCCTGGTCCCATGGTGCTGTGCCGTGGAATTGGTGCATCGAGTCGGTCTCTAAGCGGTCATCGAGGGTCGGGTAGAGCAATAGCTGAAAAGCGACCTGTGCGACTTCGTGGTCGCGGGCCCACAGTGCTAAGCCCGCCGCCAACCCGCCACCGGCGCTCGCGCCAGCGATGGCTATGCGCCCGGCGTCGATGCCGAGCTCGCCGGCGTGTTCGAGCGCCCAGCCAAGTGCACCGGCACCGTCCTCGATCGCAGCCGGGTACGGATGCTCTGGGGCTAACCTGTAACCGATTGAGAGCACGATGCAGCCGACCTCGCAGGCGTAGCGCAAGCACCTCCCCTGCTCAGAGCTAAGATCCCCGAGGACGAAAGCCCCGCCGTGGAAGTAAACGATGAGCGGGAGTGAAGCTGCTCTCCTAGCCATCGAGTACCTCGCTGCTTCGGGCTCATAAAGCCGCACGCTGATCTCATGGCCGTCGAGCGGGGAGACTACCTGCCGGTCGGTGACCATGCAGGGCCATGGCCCTCCCAACGGGCGCTTGGCGTCGCCCGCTTTCGAGAGCCGCCGCGCGGTGGCAACATCGCGCAGGTCAGTCGGCGCCATTCCCACGAGCAGCTCGGCGAGCTCCGGGTCTACGGTGATCACAGGTGGCTCACAACTGCTCACTGGCTTTGGGATTCGATCCAGAACCCGTTAGCCGCTTCCGGAGTGCTGTTACGTCAGTTCTTGTTAGGCCGGATTCCATCAGTCGCCTTTCCAGGCCCGCAGCCGCCAAGGTGCACATCACATCGATTGCTACACGGACATCGTCGGACATAGTTCGCTCGTTGCCTCCGCTTGCGATCCCCGCCCGTGCAAAGAACGGCACCAAGGCCTCCCTACTCATCGCATAATCGTGTGCCACCGCTTCTGGGGTGACGCCCACCAACAATAGGGCCAAAGCGACGATGAGGCCCGTGCGGTCCCTCCCGGCGCCACAATGCACGATGACACCGCCTGGCGCGGCCCGAGCGACAGCAGCTACAGCCTCAGCGCAAGAGGCGCCTCTGTGCACTAAGTACCAACAGAACCCCGCTGCGGTGGCTGGAGTTGGTACGTCATCCAAATCGATATGGAACGTCACTATCTCCGACGGTGAAACCACGGTTGGCGCCTGTGCTCTTTCTTTGCCGCGTCGCAAGTCAACAACGGTGCGGAACCCGTCGTTGACCGCTTGCTTCCAACCCCGCTCAGTCACGAACCTTAGGTCAGCCGACCGAACGAGCGCTCCGTGGAGCGTCGTTCGTTTGCCCGTGGTCGGCATCTCGCCTAGGTCTCTCGCATTATAGAAGCCTTCCCAGCTGACAGGACCCATCAGATAACGGCAACGCCCGTCAATAGCCAGCATGGTGGCTGGCAATGGCCGATACTCCATGGAAGTGTCCTCGCGTTCAGGGACCGTCTCAATATTCTGCCGTTCATTTCTGGTCGGCGGAGCCTTGTACTTGGACGTGCCCGTATGGCTATCACTGCCGAGCGAGACCCAAGGCACATCGTTGCGCGCGCTGTAGGTGCCGCGGCACCTACAGCGCCTCTCGCGCCAACGCGAGCAGATTATCATCGACAGTATCAAGCGCGGCCCTCACGGCTCCGAGCGCGACAGCCTCGTCTCCAAGTGCCGAAAGAACAAACCGCGGTGGCATAGGTACAAGACCCCGGACCTTATCTTCAAGCGGAGCGAGGAGCATGTCCCCGGCCTGGGACAGTCCTCCACCAACGACAACTACGGCCGGGTTCAGTAACGCGACTGCTGCCGCGATGCCTCGTGCCAGCCGCCCGACGATTTTGTTGAGGATCCTTCCGGCCGTAGGGTCTCCTCGCGAGGCCGCGCTAAAGACCATCGCAGCGTCTACCGAAGCGGGGTCGCCACCAGCCAGTTCGCGTAGCACGGAACCGTGTGGTCCGGCAGCGGCACGACTGCCGAGCCGAGCGAAGGCTCTCCCTCCCGCAGAGTACTCGAACTGGCCGACCCCTTGTGGCAAGAGCGCAGCACAGTTGATCAATGGTAGGTAGCCGATCTCTCCTGCGGCCCCCGTTGAGCCCCGGTAGAGCTGCTTGCCCATCAAAATGCCAGCCCCGATCCCGATCCCCACCTGGACATACAGGGCATCGTCGACACCCTGGATGGCGCCGCGCCAACGCTCTGCAAGCAGCGACAGGTGGACCTCGTTGACGGCGAGAACGGGCCGTCCGAGCCACTGTGCTACCCGGTCGGCGAGCGGCAAGCCTTCCCAGCCCGGGAGCTGGGGCGCGAGGGTGACTCGCCCCATGGGTAGCTCGACCACACCGGGCGTACCGACTGCCGCGCTTAGCAATTCATTCGCGCTGACCTTGGCACGGCGAAGGGCCGCGCGGACCGCCGCGGCAGCGACCTCGAGTACTTCGTTAGCGTCTGCAGCAGCAGCAACCGTGCGCCTGTCGCTGCCAGTGGCCTCCCCATCGAGGTCGGAAACGATAGCGAGGACCTTGTTTGCTCCTATGTCAAGACCAAGTACATGTCCGACATTTGCCCTGAAGTGTACGAGGCGGGGACGTGGGCCCCGTCTCCGGGCACGGTCACCGTGTTGCGCGATGTCCTCCTGGAGGTAGCCCGCCAGCAACAGGTCCTCGACCACGCCGTTGACCGTAGGCACCGAGAGCCCCGTGAGCCGAGCGATCTCAGCTCGCGAAACGGCTTTGCCCTGTCGGACAACACGCAACACCGCTGCGGAGTTGACCCGCCGGAGTAGGCTCGGCGACCCAGCCGTCGCTGACTTGACAGTGTCCACCTTCTGATGGTAACAATTAACAAAGTTTACTGTCAATCTACCAGAGGGAGGTCTCGCCGAGGCTCGGCCTCGCCGTCTATCTTACTACGTCCTCTTCGGGGTTCCCCGAACAACGCGGGCTGGTATCCGAGGCTCGCGACGCGTGCCCTTTAACTGGAAGCCCAACTATCACCAGAATGGAGTAGATGTGCATTTACCTAGGGGAAAATTGCTTAGGCGAGCGGCGGGAGCCGTCGCTGTGCTGGGGTTGGTGGCCACTGTCCCATCTTCCGCGGTGGCCGCGGCATCGACTCGCTCGCCGATCACCGTCACCTACTGGACATGGGGCGGTGGCTTAATGTGGAAACAGGTCCAGGCCAACCTCGACCGCGAAACTGGCAAAAACATCGTCCTCAAAGTGAGGAGCATCACGCCGACAGACTACAACTCTGTTCTAACTACGGCGATGGATGCAGGCACCGGTCCCGACGTCTTTAAAGACCGTACCGGTACTATGATGCAGCAGTTCGCTGCAGCGAAACTAATCTCCCCGCTCAATGGAAAGGTAAGCCTCGCCCACTTTGGCGCGGCCCCGATATCCACAGTCACCTACCGCGGTCACGAATGGGGCGTACCTCAGGTAACCGAGGAGATGGTCGCCTTCTATAACAAGGCCATCTTTGCCAAGCTGCACCTTTCTGTCCCCAGTACTTGGGACCAGCTAATAGGAGATTTGGCCAAAGTGAAGGCCGCTGGTATAACACCAGTCTACATGATGGGTACACAACAGTGGCTGATCGCACTCGATTTTGACGAGGTTGCTGCTACTATTGTGGGGAACGCGACCGCGGCCAACATTGTATCTCGTAAGGCGAACTTTACTAGCCCGGCTTTCGTCAAGGCCCTGACTGACTTTCAGCAGCTAGGCAAGTACTTGGAGCCGGACTTTCAAGCTATTGGCGCCGCAGGTAACGAACAGGAAGTCCAGTTCGCAGAGGGCCACGCTGCCGTGATCTTCGACGGTCTCTTCGACTTGTCAGGGATCGACCAGGCGAAGCCCAAGTTCCAGATCGGCGAGTTCCTCGTGCCAGGTCAAACGGCTGCGCAGCGACCCCTGCTCGATTGGTACCCGAACGGAAGCTATGCTCTTAACTCCAAGATTACGAACCCGCAAGTGCGTGCCGCCTCTATAGCACTGCTCAAGTATCTGGGCACACCCTCTTTCGGCAAGCTTATGGTTGACGACTCGCAGGAGACAGACGCCATGAACGGGATCCCGATCCCCTCATCCGAGCCGCTCTTGCGGCAGGCCTATACTTGGTACGTACAACAGGCTCAGCACCCGCTTATTGGAATCGATAGCGCCATGGACATGCCACCAGTCAATTCAAAGGACATCGGCATCTTCCAGGCAGAGCAGAACGTCCTAGTCCAGCTCCTCCAAGGTACGGTGACGCCAAAGGCCGCAGCGGCCTCGATCCAAAAGTCGACGGCCTGGTACTTCTCGGGTAAGTAGGCAAACGGTCGATGCTGATTTGCTGGCCACGGCTTATATGACAGGCCTCGACGCTGGCAACCCCAGGGACACCCAGAGAGGTGCCCCTGGGGCAGAAACCATTATTGTGTCAGAGCGGTCTCGGCAATGCGGCACCCACTTTGGGAGCTGAAACGGGGCCCAAACCACTAACGAAAATGTCGCGGACCATGGTAGAAGCCTCCCAGGCGGCTTCGGCGAACAGAAAGTATAAAGCAATTATTGCTTCCACCCCGCGGCGGAGGGTGCAGCGCTCGCCGCTCCGAGCGGTGCCATGGCTTCTTCCCGTTGTAGCCTTCTATGGCCTGTTTTTATTGCTCCCCTTTGCCTTGGCCGTTCGTTACAGTCTCACGCGCTGGGACGGCGTCGGTCCAGCGACGTTCGTAGGCCTCCGCAACTACGAGGCCATCCTGAGTGGTGGGAGCCTGAGCAACGAGTTCTTTCTAGCGATACTTCATAGCCTCATGTTCTTTGGCATCGTCTATGTAGCGTCGCTCTTTGTTGGCATACCGGTGGCGTACTGCCTCTCGCAGGCGTCCCCGAGGCTCAATCGATGGCTTGGCACGATATATCTCGTGCCACTAGTTATCCCGCCGCTTGTCGTCGGCTACATCTTCTTGCTTTTTCTTGAGCCAGGGTCTGGCGTGACTTACGACCTAGGCCAGAACCTTCATCTCGGGTTCTTGACCTACCCAGTGCTGGGCAGCGCAGCGACGGCTCTTCCTACTATAGCTTTGATCGCAGCTTGGATGTCGATGGGGCTGGTGATAATTATTATTTGGGCTGCTCTTATGGCTATCCCCACTGAGATCCTTGAAGCTGTCCGATTGGATGGGGCAAACAGGATGCAGGAACTACGGAGAATAGTGGTGCCGCTTGTCCGGCCCGCCCTCATTACTATCGCCGTCCTGGAGGTGATCGGGTCATTTGCGACCTTTGATATCATCTACGTCACCGAAGGGATAACGGCCGGCCCGGGTGGTAGTGCGGACGTCTTGGCCACACTGTTTTACCGTGTCGCGTTTGGTGGGGCCTACGGTAGTTCAAACCAGGTGGGGCTCGCGACAGCTATCGTGGTACTTGGCTTTGCTTTCGCGGTTTCGATAGCGACGCTGGGTGTCATCGTCCAGAGGAGATGGCGAGTGGAATGGTGATTCTGGGTGGGGGTGCGCGCGTGCGTAGCGACTGTGCACATCGATGAAGAAGCTTGGGCCTATACGTGGGGCGATACTGGCAATTTGGTTCTTAATCGCTCTTGCGCCGACCCTGTGGGTGGTGGTGCTTTCTCTAAGGCCGGAGTCGGCGATCCTTACGGATGCCGCGGGCCTTCCCCGAGTGCTGAGCCCGAGCAATTATGTCCAAGCGTGGAACGAGTCTGATGCTGCGCAACTCTTTTTTAATACTATACTTGTAACTGCTGGCGCCGTGGCCCTCGTGCTGATAGCTTCTGCCCTCTTCTCATTTGCTATCTCACGGATTCGGTTTCGAGGCTCACGTGTAATATATCTCTCGGTCGTCGCGGGATTGGCAATTCCCGGACAAATCATTGTCCTTCCTTTGTACCTGCTTATGCGGGATTTGCATTTAGTGAATACGCTTTGGTCAATTGTGTTAATTTATACGGCCACCGGGATTCCGTTCGCCGTGTTCCTGATGACGACATTCATGGAGAACCTCCCAACAGCGCTCGATGAGGCTGCACTGATTGATGGCGCGTCACGCCTACAACTTGTGCGCTATGTGGTGGCCCCACTTATACGTCCCGCTCTTGCCATTGTTGCGGTGTTCAATATCATCAATGACTGGAACAATTTTCTGATACCGTTGGTGTTCCTTCAGGATCCGCATGAGATGACCGTATCTGTTGGCGTGTTTTCCTTTGTAGGCCAGTACGGTACAACTTGGAACCTCTTGCTAGCGCTTCTGATAATTGTGAGCGCGCCATTAGTATTGGTGTTCATCGTCATGGCCGAGCAATTCAAGAAGGCCCTCCTAGGGGGTGCCCTCAAGTTCTAAGGGAGGAAGTAAACGGTGCCGCGCAAACTGCGGATCATGACATATAATATTGAAGACGGCCCGGCAGAGAGACTGGAGCTGCTGGGACATGTAATAGGCAGTATGAGGCCTGACATAATTGCGGTCCAGGAGATCCTGGACCTTGACAACGGACTCGCGCTCGCGTCTGCCCTGCAGATGGCGCCAGTGTTGGCTGAACCGATCGTGGAGCGCGCGAACTCAGATCCTCCCTTCGACACGCTGTGGATCGGTACCTTCTCGAAGCTGCCGGTTCAGTCCGTGCAGGTCCATCGCGGAAGGCCAGGCATTTTGCATCGGCCTGCGCTGGAGGTGACTTATGAGTGTCCCGACGGTACGGCGGTAACTGTAGTGAACGTTCACTTGATCAGCCGGCTCGTGGCCGAAGAGGCGGCTCGCAAGTGGCGCGAGGCCGACGAACTGCGCGAGATCCTACGCTCAGTACGACGACGGCATTGCGTGCTAGGAGACTTCAACGCTTGGGTCCCAGGTGAGGGCGACCTTTCGCCGGAGTGGCAGCCTGAATATCCTCAGCTGTACAGGGATGCGGTGCGGGGAGGCGTGCTAGGCGTGGTGCTGGAAGGTGGCTACATGGATGCCTTCCGCTCCGTCCATCGCGGCGACATTGCTTTGCCGCAGAGCCTGCGTGACCGCGCCGGTTCACGCGTCGACCACATACTCCTAGACCCTGAGTTGGCAGGCTCGCTCGGGGACTGTAGGATCATGGACAGTGGCGTTGATGTCCGCGCCGCTTCAGATCACTTTCCGGTAATTGCTGACTTTACCCTGTGATGCAGTGTGATTAGGAGTTCGTCCCTGGAAAGGGGTGGGAGTCACACGGCTTTTGAGCAACCTGAAGGGCGAGCAGCTTAGGCCGGCCGGTCGATCCCGATGTTCTGCCGCTGGCGTTTTAGGGATGGTTAGCAGTGCGAGATGACCTGAGGCCATATGGAGGGCCACCGTCTTGCGCTTGAGCGCTAGGCAAGTGACCGGTATGGATTTTGGTGTTGAAGTATGGTCCCGTTTGTTTGCGAGGAGTAGAGCCAATGGGAGGTGACGCGGTGCGGACTCCTTCTAGTGAGCTGTTCCGAGCGATCTCGTCTGGCTTAGTGCCTGGGGCGGTGTTTGCCGCTGGGCGGGCGGGTACGATCGAGGAAGTTGCCGTCGCCGGCGTTGCTGGTGTGTCGAGAGGCGTGGCTCGTGAGGTGCAACGGGATACGCTTTTTGACCTAGCGTCGTTGACGAAGGTGGTTGTCGCCGCAGCGGTTCTCGTACTCGTCGAAGGGTCTCGTCTCGACCTCGACGACGCGGTCCGGCGGTTCATACCCAGCTTCGTCGGTGAGGGCCGTGACAGAGTGTCGCTCCGTCAGCTGCTGAGCCATAACTCTGGGCTGCCTGGCGAGTACCGGTTCTACGCTCAGTGCACTAGCGTGGACGAGGCGCTGGCCCTCCTGGAGCGGTTTCCGTTGAAGTACCCGCCCGGTGAGCATACGGAGTACTCCGATCTCGGTTTCATGCTCATTGGGCGCATCCTCGAGACCGTGGCAGGCATTCCTTTGGACAGACTAGTTTCCGATTTGGTCCTTCAGCCGCTGGACATGCAGTCCACCATGTTTCGACCGCCATTGGAGGTCAGAGATCGCGTAGCGGCTACTAGCAACGAGCCTGCCGGTACTGTACACGATTCGAACAGCCGGTTCTTCGGCGGGGTGAGCGGCCACGCTGGTCTCTTTTCGAGCGTGGACGACCTTGTGAAGTTCGCTGGGGCGTGGCTCAGCGACGATGATGTGCCGTTTTTATCGGCTAGCCTGCTTGCGAACGCGTTTGCAAACCATACGGCGGCTTCGGGCGGTAGGCGGGGACTCGCGTGGGTGCGGCGAGGGGATCCTGCAGACTTTCTGTGTGAACGTTGGTCCCATAGCGCGCTCAGCCATACGGGGTTCACGGGTACGAGCCTGGCCATCGACCCTTGCTGTGATGCCTTCGCCGTATTGCTGACGAACTTCGTCTACTTCGAGAAAGAACGTTCCAATATTAGGAGCCTGCGTGAGCGCGTACACCGCAGTTGGGGGCCGCTCGGCCCGGGGTCGGCCATCGGAAATGCACCCCAGGACTGAGCCTGACTGCCGGCGGCCAAAGAACGGGACTCCCGGCATAGATGTGGGTCATCCACCGGGAACGTCGACCCGCTCGAGAGGTAGGACGTGGGTCACCGGTCTGAGGCTCAGGATGACAGGAGCGAGCGCCGCCTTCGCGGAGTGGAAGCCGTGGGCGCGGTTCACGATCATCTTGACGCCACGGTTGAGCGCTTCGTGGCGGGCATTGCTCAGCCCTAGGCGGATAGCGGCCAAGATGCCCGGCCGGTGCTTACGGATCGTCTTTGCAAGTGTTACGAAGGGCTTCAGCCCGCTCCGCGAGGCACGTTGTCGACCAGCCAGAACACCCGCCGGGCGCTCTTGGAGGGCTCTGTCGTCATCACCTGGGAGACGAGGCGGCCGAAGGGCACGATGCCCGTCTTCTCCTCGCAACGCCCCAAGATCTTGGCCCGGTGCACGTCCCAGGTGGCCAGGTACTGGAGCGCGCCCCCCGCTCGTACTCGAACTCGACCCGCATGTCGCGGCCCGGCGCGGGTGCGAGGCTCGGGTGGCGACGGGCACGGGCCTGGGTAGAGGTCTTCTCGTCGGAGGAGACCACGTAGTCGTCGTCGGTGAGGGCCTTGCCCTCCCACTCCCTCGCGTACAGGT
>DAHWQF010000889.1 GCA_027334785.1 Acidimicrobiaceae bacterium | reverse complement strand
ACCGATAAGCCGATGCCGGTGGCTGTGAGCACGCCAGGCAGCACCACGTAGCCGAGCGCGCTACCGCTCGGGCCGATACGGGCCATCAGCAGCATGCCGGAGAGCAAAAGGAAAAGGCCACCTCCGAGCACGGCGCGCACGCCAAAAAGGCCGACCAGCCTGCCCGCCTGGGATGCCCCGAGCATGATCATAACAGTCATCGGCAAGAACGCCAGCCCCGTGTCGAGGGGCGAGAGGCCGAGCACCTGCTGGAGGTAGAGCGAGCTCACGTACCACATGGCGAACAACGAAGCGCTGAAGAGCAACACGATCAGGTTGGCTACCCGCAACGGGCGGGTCAGTTCTCGGAGAGGCACTAAAGGTGCTCTCGCGAAGCGGGTCTCGATGACCGCGAACATGCCCAGCAGGAGGGCGCCCGCTACCATAGGCACGAGGGCCTTGGCCGAAGACCAGCCGTCCACACCGGTGTCGACTATCCCGTAGACGAGCACCAATTGCCCTATGGTGAGCGTGACGGCGCCACCGACGTCGAAGCCGGCCGCACCCTGCTGCCTCCGCCGGTCCGCGACCACCCGCAGCGCCACAACTGCAGCGGCCAACCCGATCGGCGGGTTGATCAGCAGGACCCACCGCCACGTGAGCTCCTGGGTGATAATGCCGCCGAGCAACGTGCCGGCGGCGCCGCCAGCACCGTTCATGGCCCCCCAGAGCCCGATGGCCCGGTGCCGGGCGGGCCCTTCGGGGAACGACGAGGT
>DAHWQF010000888.1 GCA_027334785.1 Acidimicrobiaceae bacterium | reverse complement strand
ACGATCTTGGGCCTCACGATCTTGGGCCTCACGATCTTGGGCCTCACGATCCTGGGCCTCACGATCTTGGGCCTCACAGGTCGAAGAGCCCCTCCGGGGCATCGACGACGACTCGCCCGGGCAGGACATTGACCACAAAGCGAAGGGGTACGAGCGTCCCGCTATCCAGCACGAGCAGGTCGCTCGCGGGATTGGCCTGCACGGCCGTCACCTTGCCGTGCTCCTCGCCGGACGTGCTGCACACCTCCGAACCAATGAGCTCGTGCACCCACAACCCCTCCCCCCCGCCCCTGGCCTCGGCGAGGAGCTCGGCACCGGCCAGTTCCTCGGCCGTCTCCCTGGTGGAGACGCCGGCGAAGCTCACTAGCCAGTGGCTGGACGTGCCGGCGTGTCCGTCTCCCCGACTGGGAAGCTGGTGAGCCTGCTCGACCACCAGTTCGGCACCCCTGCACCTAAGCGTGCTGCCAGGCGCCATCCTCTCGGTCACGTTGCTCACCAAGCGCACCACCACCTCGCCCCGCAGGCCGTGGGGCCGGGTCACCTGCCCGACCTCGAGCAGCACGCTCCCTAATCCGCGATCTCGACCAAGACCTCGTCGCCGTCTTTGGCCGCAGCGGCACGGGTCACAGCACGGATGGCCTGGGCCGTGCGCCCCCTCCGCCCGATCACTCTGCCCACGTCATCGGCGGCCACCACCAGGTGGAGCCGTACGGCATGGCCGTTACCCTCGCTGTCTGTGACCGACACCGCGTCAGGCT
>DAHWQF010000887.1 GCA_027334785.1 Acidimicrobiaceae bacterium | reverse complement strand
CGCGCTGGACCTTGTTCAACACGGTCTGTCGGGCCACTCCCAGACGCCTGGCTGCCTCGTCGAGGCGAACCCAGCCCTCGGGAACCTCCGGGACGATGCGGCGGCGCAGCTCCTCGGTGACCCGGATGTGCCAGGGAGCACCGGGGGTGAGCTGTTCACCGGTAATGAAGCCATTGGCCAGCCACCGATAGAGCGTGGTGCGATTGACGCCGAGCGATCGCTCTGCAGCCGTGATGGAGAGCACCTCACCATCTTGGCCGTTGGGCGCGACGGTCGTGCGGTGGAGGGCGGGGATCCCGCGGGAGTCTCGAAGGGACTTGACCCGCGCCTGGGTGAACGCGAGGCCGGTTCCGGTCCGACGCTTCTGCCTGGACAGGACGGCGGCGATCGTCTTGTCGTCGTAGCGCTGCGCGAGCCGGCGCACGAGGTCGACCGTGTCCTCGTCGGTCGTCCTGAAGTGGCCGCCAACCTTGTTGAGCTCCTGGGTGAAGCTCGTCGTTGCTCCGCCTTCCCAGACGATCGTCACATCGGCTTTCCGGTCCTGACGGACGGTGACGACAACTTCGGAGAGGATCGCACGAAGCAGCTGCTTGCGTTCGCGCCAGCTGGTCGTCTCGGCGCCGAAGATCGCACGCACGTCGGCACCGGCGCGCCCGAGCCAGTCGACTTCCTCGTCGCTAAGACGCGTCGGTCGCCGCAGCCGTTGGGCGGCGAGCTCGGACTCTGCCTTGCGTTGTGCGACGAGCGCTTCTTCGAAC
>DAHWQF010000886.1 GCA_027334785.1 Acidimicrobiaceae bacterium | reverse complement strand
GGCGGTCCTCGGGACATTCGTCTTCGTCGAGCTGCTGAGCGAGATCGAGCGCTACCTGCCCAACTTCGGCAACGGCGCCTTGGTCGGGGCGGGTCGGGCGGTCCTCATCGGCATCGTCCTCATCGTGGTGATCCGCTTCCGCCCGGACGGCCTGATCCCGGAACGGTGGCTGCGCTGGTATCGCGTGCCGGCTGGTGGCGGTCAGGGGGGAGCGGCCGGCTCCCAGTCCCGGGGTGAGCCCCGGCGCCGCCTCGGTTGGCCCTGGCTGGGGCAGCGGAGCGAGATCTGATGCTGCAGATCCAAGAGGTCGAGTTCGCCTACGGCGGCAGCCAGGCGGTTGCCGGTTGCACCTTTGATGTGCCCGACCGCAAGGTCACCGGGCTGATCGGGCCCAACGGCGCCGGCAAGTCGACCCTGATGGAGATCATCGCCGGGGGGCTGACCCCCAGCTCCGGCCGGATCGTCTTCGACGGGACCGAGATCCAGGGCCTGGGTCGGATCCGAGTGGCCCGGCTGGGCATCATCCGCACCTTCCAGACCCCCCGGGAGCTCACTCGCCTGCCGGTGATGGAGAACCTGGTGTTCGCGGCCCCCAACCAGATCGGCGAGGGGCCCCTGCAGAGCCTGTTCCGCCGCAGCCGGTGGGCTGCCCAGGAGCGTGAGCTGCGCCTCAAGGCCGAGTCGCTGCTCGAGTGGGTGGGGCTGACCAAGCTGCGCGAGGAGCCGGACGGCAGCCTCTCGGGCGGGCAGCGGCGGCT
>DAHWQF010000885.1 GCA_027334785.1 Acidimicrobiaceae bacterium | reverse complement strand
GCGCACGCCGGTCCGCGCTGGTGACGTCATCGAAACGGTCCTGGTCGGCGTCGCCCAAGTGGCAGAGGGGGCCAGCGAGAGGTCGAGCACACTGCCTCTCGGTGTCGGTTTCCCGGGCATGCTCGACCGCAACGGCACCGCTCATTTCTGCCCGCACCTGCACAGCGTGGACGGGATGGACCTGCGCCAGCTCCTGGCTGAGCACCGTGACCCCGGCGCGAGCACTGTGGTGCTCAACGATGCGACGGCGGCTTGCTGGGCGGAACATTCAGTTGGTGCCGCTCAGGGTTTTGACGATGTGCTTATGGTGACCCTCGGGACCGGGATCGGGGGCGGCATGGTGACCCGTGGTCGCCTGCTCGAGGGGGCGCACGGCTTTGCCGGTGAGATCGGCCACATGGTCATCGACCCCCACGGGCCACCCTGCCCGTGCGGGAAACGCGGCTGCTGGGAGCGGTTCGCGTCCGGTGACGGACTTGGCCGCCTAGCGCGGGAGGTGGCCTTGGCCGGGAGGCTGGACTGTGCCGTGAAGGCGGCCGGGGGCGACCCTGAAGCCGTGCGCGGTGAGCACGTGACCGAAGCCGCCCTCGACGGTCATCCTGAAGCCTTGGCGGTCATGAAGGAGTTTGCCTGGTGGCTGGCCCTCGGGCTGGCCAACCTGTCCAACGTCCTCGACCCCTCGGTCATAGTCCTGGGCGGGGGGCTCATCGAGGCCGAGCAGGCAGTGATGGAGCCGCTACGGGACGCCTTCGCCGACCT
>DAHWQF010000884.1 GCA_027334785.1 Acidimicrobiaceae bacterium | reverse complement strand
CGTCCCAGACTTTTTCCAATAGATCTTCGGCCGACAAGTACGCCGGGCTAGCCTCCATGAGCGCCTCGAGCACGGACATTTCCTTTATCGAGAGGTCGAGCAGTTGGCCGTCGCGAGTGGCAGTCCTGGACCTCGGGTCGAGCTCGATCCCCCCGGCACGGAGTATTCGTGGTTCTGGGGCCGGCGCCCTCCTGGCGAGGGCACGCAGCCTGAGGACTAGCTCTGGGAAGTGGAAGGGCTTCGCGAGGTAATCGTCGGCACCGAGGGCGAGGCCCGAGACGCGTTCCCCCGGGGCCCCAGATGCGGTGAGCATGAGCACCATCACCGGGTCGTCCCTTTTGGTGATCATCTCGCAGAGCACGTCGCCATGGATCATAGGTAGGTCCCTGTCCAACACGACGACGTCATAGCGGTAGATGTCGAGCTTGTAGGCCGCCTCCCTGCCATCGTAGGCAACGTCGGCCCCAATGCCTTGGTCGCGGAGGCCCTCTGCTATGTCGTCTGCCAGCCGGTGCACGTCTTCGACTACGAGCACCCTCATCGTGGTGGCCTCGCCGGCAGCTCGACCACGACCTGGAGGCCGCCTGCGGACCGGGCGTGGAGGGTGAGGGTGCCCCCGTGAGCCGCTGCTACTGCCTTGGCGATCGACAGGCCGAGGCCGGAGCCATCACCGTTGTGAAGCCTCTCGGCACCCGGGCGGTAAAATGGCTGACCCAGCTGTGCCACCCGCTCCGGCACGAGGACTGGGCCGGTGTTCTCG
>DAHWQF010000883.1 GCA_027334785.1 Acidimicrobiaceae bacterium | reverse complement strand
GCCCGAGAGGAATTCTCCCCTGGGAGCGAGCAGGAGGAGGGCACCGGCCCCCGAGAGCATCGGCACCACAAGCGCCCAGCGTCGGTGGACCGCCACGGCCCTCTCGAGACCGATGAGCGTGGCGAGGACCCCGTTCACCATGATGGGCCCATGCATCTCCTCAAAGCCCGGCAACGGCAACGCCAGGCTCCACCCGATGAGATCCAAGGCGGCCCACAAACCGAGCGCCACTGCGATGAGCGCCAGCGGGACCGGGAGGAGCCGCAGACGCTCACCCGGCCGCATACCCGGGCCGACTACGGTCGCGAAACCGGCAGCGGAGTGCGTGGCTCCGGAGAGATCCGCCCGATCCGGACCCTCCAAGTCAAGGGGCCTGTCTCCACATAGGTCCAAGAGAAGGTCCCGTTTCGCTCCGCGAGGAACTGGTAGTAGAGGGGCTTCGGGTCGTGGTCGTTAACCAAGAGGAAGCTTTGCCCCTCCTTCAGGGCCTCAAAGGCCCCGAAGATCATCGGATGCTTCTGAGGCGCAGGAACGGGTCGTACGTCGATCACGCGCTCGCTATCTTCTTTGGGTCCGGGCATGATGATCTATCCTCGGTGGGCCCACACCCGCTTTTAGCTAAGTCCCGTGTACGAACCCGTTCGGAAGCAAAAGTAACCCGGGCCATTCCGTCAGCTAGCCGATGACGATATCGAAATCCTACCGTCCGTTCCTCGTGGCTGCGCCCGTGCATCTGATGGCCTGGGGTGCGCTCTGGGACCTTTCC
>DAHWQF010000882.1 GCA_027334785.1 Acidimicrobiaceae bacterium | reverse complement strand
CACACGTCGCGGTCGTTGGCGAGGCCCAGATAGTTATTGGCGCAGAGGTTGATCACCTCGCGCCCGCCGGTCGCGACACGGCCGCCCTGCGGGCCGGACAGGACGCGCTCGCTCTTGTACAGACCCTGCTCCCGCAGCGCCGAGAGCTCCGAGCGCAGGCGCTCGATCAATTGGGGCATCATGCGCGACCATTATACGCGTCCCCCGGCGGCTGCGCGCGCCGCCGCTGTTGGTTAACATGGCGGCCCGGGTTCCCATGCGAGGTCGATCATGGCGCTTTCCCTCTACGCGGCCACCGTGCCGTCCTACCGGCAGATTCTGGGGTCGGTCGCCGGCCTGCTCGGCAAGGCCGGCGCCTTCTGCGCCGAGCGCACCCTGGCGCCGGCCGAGATCATCGGGGCGCGCCTGGCGCCGGACATGCTGCCGTTTGCCTATCAGGTGCGCTCCACGGTGACCCATTCGATCGGGGCCATCGAGGGCCTGCGCCGCGGCACGTTCTCGCCCGATCGCTCCGCGCCCCCGGAGAGCTTCGCTGCGCTCGAGACGCTGGTGCGCGGGGCCGAGACGGCGCTCGCGGCGCTCGAGCCGGCCGAGCTCGAGGGCTACGGCGATCGCCAGATGCTGTTCGTGGCCGGCGAGCGGCGCCTGGCATTCACGGGCGAGGATTTCATGCTGTCGTTCTCCCAGCCGAATTTCTACTTTCATGCCGCCACGGCCTACGACATTCTGCGGTCCAGGGGCGTGGCGATCGGCAAGCGCGACTTCCTC
>DAHWQF010000881.1 GCA_027334785.1 Acidimicrobiaceae bacterium | reverse complement strand
ACGCTCGCCAACGTCCGACATCGGCCGACTACCACCGAGACTTTGTGCTCTTCAGAGGGCGTGCCCCTACAGCTATCGACACGTTGAGCCCGACTACGGATCAGAAGGTTGGGGGTTCGAGTCCCTCCGAGCGCGCTAGATAAGCGCAGGTCAGAGCCCGTGTGATCGAAGGTGCTTGACCGGAGAGGGTCTCCGTGAGAACATCGTGAGAACCAAACAGCGTGAGGGGTCGGTAGCCCGGTCAGGTTCTTGCAGCAAAGGCGGAGAGCGACCGAGGGCATCTGCGCGGTGGAGTGTGGGCGTACCGGGTCCGGAGGTGCAGCGGTCTGCTCGGACGAGACTAGTGTTGGCAGCTGCCAACAAGGGCCAATTGTTGCTTGAGCCCCGCTCACAGCTAGGTGCCGAGCACCTACAAAGTGGGCATCGTCTTCGAGGGCCCCGATAAGAGCTGGTGTGGCGCTGTCTCGAGAGCGCTGCCCGAGACGACGTTCTCCGAGGCGGGCGGCGTCACAACGGTAACGGCAAAGATCCGTGCCCGGGCCCTGCGGCCGCTGTCTCCCTGCTCCTAGAGCCCGTGGCCAAGGCGGTGCCGACCGCTTTGCCTGTGCGTGTCGACCAGGACCTCGTGTCGGTGAGCGACATCGCCCACCGCGTCGGCCGTACCAGGGAGTCTGTCCGGCTCCTGGCGGACGGCAGGCGTGGCCGTGGCGGCTTCCCGGCCCCCTCGGGGTCGTCGGCCGGGGGACCAGGATCTTGGCCGTGGTCGCT
>DAHWQF010000880.1 GCA_027334785.1 Acidimicrobiaceae bacterium | reverse complement strand
CGTCGCCGGCTAAAGGTGGGGTCACCTCGCAGGCCTCCGTTCGCCGCGGGCAGCGGTCCCGGAACGGGGAGCCCGTCGGGAACGCACCCGCCGCCGGCACGCTGCCGGCGATCGCCGGCAAAACCCCGTCGCTCGGCGCATCGACAGATACCGCGAGCGACGTTTCGAGCAGGGCTTCGGTGTAGGGGTGCGCAGGCGAAGTGAGCATGCGGGCGGCCGGTCCCACCTCGACAACTCGTCCCCCGTACATGGTCACCACGCGGTCGCACATCTCGCTCACCACCGCCAAATCGTGAGTTATGAGCAACAGCGCGCAGTGCTCCTCGGCCACCAGCCGGTCGAGCAGTTCGAGCACCCGGCGCTGGACGGTCACGTCGAGGGCGGTGGTCGGTTCGTCGGCGAGGACCACGTCGGGGTCGCAGGAGATGGCGATCGCCATCATCACCCTTTGGCGCTGCCCGCCCGACAGTTCGTGGGGGTACATCATGGCGCAGCGTTGCGGGTCGGGAAGCTCGACGCGGCCAAGGAGGTCCACCGCCGCGCGCGCCGCCGCGCGCCGGCCCAGCCCCCGGTGGATGCGCAAGGTTTCCCCCACCTGCTTTCCGACCCGCATCGTCGGGTTGAGCGCCATCATGGGCTCCTGGAAGATCATCGAGATGGCGTCGCCTCGAAGTTGGCAGCGCCGGCGTTCGCTCGCCGCGAAGAGGTCCTCATTTCCGAAAAAAACATGGCCCGTCGCTTTGAGCTCCTCGCCGAGCAAACCCATGAC
>DAHWQF010000087.1 GCA_027334785.1 Acidimicrobiaceae bacterium | reverse complement strand
AGGTGGAGTGTCGTGAGGACCAAGGTGCCCAACCTGTTCGGCACGAGGTCGGAGCCACCCGTGGGGATGCCCTTGGCGTTCGGCGACCGGAGCGCGCGGGAGGTCCGGAGTGCTCTCCGGGCTTGGCGAGCACCGAGAACGGGTGCGGGGGGTGCTCTACCTAGCCGGGGTCGGCTTCGACTGGTCCTCCTGGCAGGCCGAGTTCCACCGCGAGCGGCTCGCCCGGCTCTCGGAGGAGGAGGCGGTGCGCCTCGCTGCCCTCGACTCAATGGAGAGCCCGGGCCCGGACGAGGAGCGCGAGTGGATGCGGCTGTGCTGGGGCACCGACTACCGCGATCGGCGTGTTGGCGAGGAGCGCGTGGCGGAGATGCTGGCCGCTGGCTTCGCGGTCAACCACACAAGCAACCGGCTGCTCTCACGCGGAAGGCGTGTGCCACGATGATCTTGCCGCCGGCACGTCAGCCAGTCAAGTGATGCATAATGCCTTTTTATGCAGCTTCTTCGGCCGAACCACTTTCAGGCTGCCGGGATCTCGACAATCGTTGCCGCCACCGCTGAAGGCTCTGGGACCGTCTCGCCAGCCTCGCGCATCCCCTCTAGATGGAAAGCGATGGCGTCTTTGATATTGACCTCGCACTCGGCCACGGTGTCGCCTGTGGCGATACAGCCGGGTAGGTCAGGCACGTACGCGCTGTAGTTGGTGCCCGGCGCACCTTCGATGATGACACAGGTAGACCTCACCATTGTGCCAGCCCGAAAAGTCGGCAGGGGAAGGTTTCTATGGGATCGCGCCGCCTCATAGTGCTCCCCCGCCCGAGCTGACGCGATGTCTATCGTCTCCGCTTTGGCCGCCGCGATCAGCTTCGCCATCGCCGCAGTGTTGCAGCAAGAGGCAACGCAGCAAACCAATTGCGACCAGTCGCTTCATGTCCAGTTGCTGGTAGAGCTGTTCCGTCAACCCCGTTGGGTCGCCGGCGTCGCCATGCTCGTGTGCGGGTTCGGGCTGCAGGCCCTGGCACTGGCCAGCGGCCCAGTCGCCCTTGTGCAGCCCATTGTGGCCACCGAACTGGCCTTCGCCATACCCTTGGCGATCTGGCGCCGGCGGAGGCGTGCCGGAAGGCGCGAATTGATCGGGATCGCTCTCGTCCTTTGTGGCATAGCAGCTTTTCTCATCGTCGCTTCACCCGAAGCTGGCATCTCGCAGCCGAGCGGGGCCCGATGGGCCGTGACCTTTGCGACGGCAGGCTCCGTACTTTCAGCCGTCGTCTTGGTTGCCGCCGCCAAGCGGGGGCCGAGCCGCGCCACTTTGTTGGGCGTGGCTGCTGGCTTGTCCTTCGCGCTCATGGCGGTCCTCACAAAGTCAGTCACCCACCAACTGGCCCGCGACGTTGGGAGTGCCTTTGCCAGTTGGCAGATCTACGTGCTCATCGCCTTGGGCATTTCCGCCCTCGTCGTGTCCCAGAGCGCTTATCAAGCCGGGCCTTTGGCGCTCTCCATGCCGGCCATCGCGCTCGTCGAGCCAGTGGTCGCGGTCGTGATCGGCGACACGCTCTTCGACGAGCAGGCGAGCCTGGAAGGCTGGGCCCTAGCCCTCGAGGCCATGGCCGCCCTGGTCGCGGTCGTGGGACTGTCCCTGCTCGCGACGTCGCCGACCGTTCTCAGCATTTACGAGCAGGCCACCGCGAAACCAAGACGCGACGCGCCTTCGTCTTTCTAAAATACGCCCATCGCCTGGCCGGGAGGTGATAGGGCCGCCAATTACCCTTCACCGTCCCTGTTGTTTCACAGCTGCGACACAATCTCACCGAGCGCTCGCAGCACATCCGGAGCGCTCTCCTGGCGACAGATGACAAGGTCAGGCAGCCACGGGTTGGGCTGGTTGTAGACGAGCGGGGAACCGTCGATGCGTGAAGCGTGCAACCCGGCACTTCGCGCCACGGCCACCGGTGCCGCCGAGTCCCACTCGTACTGCCCGCCGGCGTGCACGTACACGTCGGCGTCGCCGAGCACGACAGCCATCGCCTTGGCTCCCGCCGATCCCATCGGCACGAGTTGGGCCTCCAGCACCTCGGCGAAGCGTGAGACGAAGGCAGGCGGGCGGCTACGGCTTACAGCTAGACGCAGTGGGCCCGGCCTTCCCGCGCTCGCGGGCTGCGGCTCCGCGGTGGAAAGCACGGTGCCGCGAGCGGGCAGCGCCACCGCGCCCACGACGGCTTGGCCCGCCACGGCGAGGCAGACGTGCACCGCCCAGTCCGTGCGAGGAGGCTCCCCGAACTCGCGCGTCCCGTCCAGCGGGTCCACGATCCAGACCCGCTCGCGCTCGAGACGCAGTTCACTGTCGGCCCCCTCTTCGGAGAGGAGACCGTCGGCGGGAAAGCGCTCCCCTATAGCGTGCGCGAGGAACTCGTGCGAGCGAGCGTCGCCCTCATGTCGCGCTTGGTCTGCAGGCACCGTGTCGCCGATACCTTTTCGGATCTCGAGCAGTAGGTCCCCTGCTTCTCTTGCCAAGCTCCGAGCCGCGGCGTGATCGCTCGCGCCCCAGCTCCCGTCGGGGAGCACATCGTCAGTATTTGTGCCCATCATCCCAGCCCCAGTACTCGCACTACCATTTTCCCTACTCCTGGCGCCCCCTCCAGTCCTGGAGCGCCCCCATGGCCAGGTCGATGATCTTCAAGCCGTACCCCTTCGTGTCGTTTACGTGCGGAAGCGGGACTCCAGGGACCGGGACTTCCAGGAACTCACAAAGCGGGCCCCACCCGTCGGCCGGCGACCACACGAGAAGCCGGTCAGCCGGGACGGTCGCCTTTACCTCTTCGTTGTAGCGTTGCATGGCCCTCGCCATCGCACCGGTGCCGGTACCCTCGAACTCGCCCGCCAGAAGGCCGCTCTTTTCCCACATGGTCTTCATAAGGGTTATGTAGTTCGCCCACCTCCGGTCCACTCGTCCCCAGGCTGTGGACATATCGTGGACAAGCATATCCCCATAGAAGGTACCCCAGATGGTATTGCCCATGCTGGCCTCCCAGGACTCCCCGCTCCGCACGGAAAGAAGCACTTTGGCCTCCGGGTAGGCCTCCATCAAATCCTTGTAGAAAAACGCCCCGGGCCAGTCGACGGTGGCCGCGAACTCACCGAAGATGTCTTCCCAGTCCCTCCGGCCGAGGAACGCCTCGTGCCAGCGAGGGACACTGTCCAAGTCGCCCATGACATTGGCCATGTGGTAACAAGGGCCGAACCCTAGCATCTCCAAGGCTATTTTCTGCGTCATCGTGGCCGTACGGGGGAGCCCTGCACCGATCAGCTTCAAGGTCATTTCTTTCTCCTCCTACTATCCTTGTCAGCTCCTGTTTACAACATACCCTCTGCAATGCTGAGTTCTTTGGATCTCACTTGCAAATGCCCAAACTCTCACCTCGTTCTCAGAAAAAGCGGTGCGCGTCGGGTATTTAACCGAAAAGAACCAAAGGCCAATGGAGCCCTTGGTCATCCAAATAGCATTTTCCCGCCGGAGACGCTCGAGCTGCTAGGGCCGCAAGACCTTATCGGCACTCACCTTTGGCCCTCCTCAAGCCCTGTCGAAGGGCCACCAACCTGGCCACGCTCAACCTTGCTAGGAAACCGCCGTCACCTTCGAGCAGGCCGGCGTGTTGTGGCAGCTCTCCAGCCGGGCGACCTCTTTTTGGAGCGCCGCCTTCACCTTGGCCAGCAACGACACGTAGACGTTGTGCAGCTCGTAGGGGTCCCTCTTCAGGTTGTAGTACTCGCGCGCCCCGTCCTTGTACTGGACATAGAGGGCCAGCCTTGTCCGGAGCGCTATGTACGAGGGTGGGTTGCCGCTGTTGGGCTCGACCATGTCCGGCTGGTCGGGCCCTTTCTCGATGGGTCCCATGTGCTCGACGAGCACGCCCTGGGGCCACCCGGGCGGGGCGCTCGTGCCCTTGGCCTTGAGCAGGAGCGGCGCCAGGCTCCTGCCGTCCACTCCCTCCTTTGGCTCCGTTCCCGCTAGGGCATCGAAGGTCGACCGCAGGTCGATGTTCTCGGCGAAGGCGGAGATACGCGACCCTGCGGGGATGCGCGGCCCGACGATGATGAGCGGCACGTGCGTGTCGGTGTCGAACGCGGTGAGCTTGCCTGGCATCATGTCGTGCTCTCCCATGTGGAGGCCGTTGTCCGAGCTGAAAACGAAATAGGTGTTCGAAAAAGCGCGTGTGCGGCGCAAGGTCGAGACAAGGCTCGCAATTAGGTCGTCCACGGACTTCACGTCCTGGGCGCGCAGGCGGAAGGCGGCCGCGATCTCAGCCTGGGCTTTGCGGCCAATGGGCGGGAAGTCCTTCAGCCACTCGGGGAGCGCCGTGTTGGCCACGCCGTAGGCGGGGGTCTTCGGGTACTTGAGCCGATGGTAGAGCTTGGCGTACTTGGGCGCCGGCGTGTACGGGGCGTGGGGGGCGAAAGTGGCTACCTCAAGGAAAAACGGCTGAGAGGGTCGGCGAGACCCCATGTTGGACACGAACTGGTCACCGAGGCGCGACAGCACGTCTGTCAGGTAGTTGTCCTTGCCCTTTTCGCTGGGGCCGCCGTAGTGGACGACCTTGTTGTCCTGTCTCAGCGTGTAGTTGAACTCCGGGTAGCCCCAGTCAGCGACGTCCCAATTGGTCCAACCGGGTGGGGTTGGCGTCGACATGTGGTAGCGGTTCAGGTACTTGCCCATCATGGCCGTGCGGTAGCCGACAGCCGAAAGGTCCGTGGCTATGGTCGAGTACTGGTCACCGTGGGCGTCGAAAGCCTTGTCGCCCCCGTTCGGCCCGGTGTTGTCGTAGACATGCGTGTCGTGGGGCAGGCGCCCGGTGAAGATCGACGCACGGGACGGGCAGCAGAGCGAATCGGAGACGAAGTAGTCCGTGAAGGTTGCGCCTTTCCTCTCCAGCGCCACGAGGTGGGGCATGAAGCGCTGAGTTACGAGGTTCCAGGCCAGGTCGTCGGTGAGCACGAAGACGATGTTCGGGCGCGACGGCGCCGGCTGAGCCTCGACCCCGCCGGGAGCAGAGGGCGCGAGCATGGCGACGAACATGGCGGCGATCGCCGCAGCGGCTGCAACGGGCCGTAGGTGCAGGAGCTTCGACAACGACTACCTCCTCCGTCCAGAACGCCAAAAAGGCCAGAACGCCAAAAAGGGGAGCCGATCACCAACTTGACAGGCTCCGCCGGCCCAGTCCCCCGGCCTTGGTCCCGAGGAGAAAGGGCCGTTGGACCCTAGTGACAGGCCTCCGGCCTGATGGTCGCCTCGGGGCTAGTGGTCCCTACTAAGACCGAGCCTGTAACCGGCTCCCAGGACGGTCTCGATCACACGCGGATTTCCAGGCGAGACCTCCACCTTGCGCCGCAGGTTTTTGATGTGGGAGTTCATGGTCCGCTCGTAACCGTCGAACTCGTAGCCTCTCACCAGGTTGATCAGCTCGTACCGTGAGTAGACACGCCCTGGTACCCGTGCCAGCGCAGTAAGCACACCCCGCTCAGTGGGCGTCAGCTCCACCAGCTCACCGCGCACCCAGACACGCTGGAGGTCCTCCTCGATCAGGAGCTCGCCACCCCCGAAAGACACACGACCTGCTGGCTCGACCTGGACCCGGCCCCGGCGCAGGAGCGCCTTCGCCCTCAAGACGAGCTCTCTCGGGCTGAAAGGCTTGGTCACATAGTCATCGGCGCCGAGCTCGAAGCCTGCTATGCGGTCACGCTCCTCGCCCTTAGCGGTAAGCAAGAGGACCGGGACATCGGAAGTCTTCCTCAGCTCCCGTGCCACTTCCTCGCCCGGGACGTCCGGCAGGCCGAGGTCGAGCACGACGAGCCCGAGGCCACCCCGGCGGCCGATCTCGATTGCTTCAGCGCCGGAGCCGGTCGAATAGACGACGAGGCCCTCACGCTCCAGGTATGACCGGACGAGCCCCCGCAGTTTGTACTCGTCCTCGATTATGAGCACCGCGTCGGACACTCTCTCCTCCCAACGAGCAAGTATTTCCAGTTTTAGCGCACCCTTCAACCAAACCGTCCTCCCGCAGAAGACTTGTGACTTTGGGCCCTAGGGTGTCACTTGCCAGAACCTCGATATGGTGCCACCTCGTAACCCGGCGCCGTAGGCCGAGGAAGGGAAGTTGGCCCGGCTGCCTGGGAAAAGGACGTCACTGGCGCGTCGCGAGCATTCACGCCCTCGTGCCGGGCCTTCATATCAGAGCCAGGTCGCCCAGTACGACGCTGACGGTCCGCTTCTGCCCGGCCTGGCCGGTCACAGCCACCTTGGCCTTCGCGCCCGGCTTAAGGTTAGCGAGCACGCTCTGCAGGGTGGTCAGATCGGGGGTCGCCTGGCCGCTTATGGCCGTGATGACGTCCCCGACACTGATCCCTCCACGGGCAGCCGGGCCGTTTGTCTGGACGGCAGTAACTATCACGCCCGCGGCCTCGCCGGTGAAGGTGACGCCGTCTACGCCACTGATTCCGAGGGCGGCGCGACCAGCCTTGGTGACCTTACCGGAATTGATCAATTGGGGAGCAATGAGCTTCACGGTGTCGGAAGAAATAGCGAAGCCGACACCTGCCGCCGAGGACGAACCGTTGGAAGCTCCGAGCGTCGGGATCCCCACCACCTGGCCGGACAGACTGACAAGCGCTCCGCCACTGTTGCCCGGGTTTATGGCCGCGCTCGTCTGCACGAGGTCGGGGAGGACCACGCCGTCGCCTTCGCTCACGGTGCGCCCGTTGAAACTGACGATGCCGTCGGTGACCGAGCCGGCCAGACCGAATGGGCTACCGATCGCGAGCACCAGATCGCCCACCTCCAGGTCCGCCGATTTACCGAAGCTGGCCGGCCTCAAGCCCGCCACCGGCGACGACAGCCTGATCACCGCCAGGTCGTCAGGCGGGTACGTGCCGACCAGCCTAGCGACCACCTGTCGTCCGTTCGACATCGACACGGTGAACTGCCCCGCGTTGCCAACAACATGAGCGTTCGTGACGATGTCGCCTTTGCTGTCGTATACGACGCCCGAACCGAGGCCCGAAGTGGTGGCGATCTCAACCACCGATGGGGTGACAGCCTTCACGACACGGACGAACGCCGCCTCTATGGCAATGGCCGAGGTCCCTCCGTTAGCCACCGCCGCGTTCTTGGCCCCAGTGGGAGGTGCGTTCCCCGCAAGGGTACTGGCACCAGTGCTGCTTGCCGCCAGCCCTACCACCACAGACGCGGCCGGTAACAACACAGTTGCAGCGCGCCAGCGGCGCGCCTTTATCTCTTTCTTGGTGGACATCGGCCCATCTCCTTCTTTCCAGCTCTCTAACCAGGCCCGCACCCCTCAGTGGGCACAGACAATCGAAATCTCATCCCTCGATGGCGCAGCGCGAGTCGAGGTCGTGTGCAGATTAGGTGGAGGCGCGTCGACCGGCACCGCCTGCCTCCTGAAGCCACTACGCAATGGGGCCCTTTGGCCCTGGCGTCCTGGGGGCAACTTGAGCGAGCCTAGGTGCGCTCCGCGCCACGTCCTCCTCGGGCAGGAGCGAGAAGCAGTCCCGGCCTTGTCGGGATAGCAATGAGGGTGGGGCGCCTCCCCGCATGCGCCCGGACTCGCTCAGCTGAGATGCCGAACCTCCGACAGTGGCCCCATCGGCACTGGCAAGTCCACCAACTGCAGGCAGGACGACTAGGACGCGGGCTGGACCAGCCCCTCCGAGCGTCCCGACCACCCGCGCGCGCGGCGTTCACGGCTCGGCGCCCAACCCGTTCCGGCCGCGAACCCATATCGCCGGTCAACCAGCCTCCTCTAGCCCGCCGTCCAGACAACCGCAAGGCCGTGAAGCCAAGAGGGCTCGGCGGGTGGAGGCGACGTGGATACGCTCGACTGGCCGCAGCGGGCCATTTTGCCGCCTCCATCCCGCCTACACCCCTCCTCGACCTTCACGCCACATTTGCCGAGTTGCTTGCAGGTGTGACGGTGTTGCATGGCCTCGGAGTAGAAACTGACTTGGGACTGCGCCATTCGAGCGGCGAGCTTGGACAGCTACCGGTGATCGCACTAGAGAATGTGAGCAAGCACTACCGCGGGGGCGGTGGGATCGACGACGTCACCTTCGAGGTCCACGGGGGCGAGGTCTTCGGGTTCCTTGGCGCCAACGGGGCCGGCAAAACGACCACGATCCGGCTCCTCGTCGACCTGATCCGTCCCGACCGCGGCCATATCTCGTTATTCGGCCTCGACCCCCGCAGGGAGGGGACGGTTGTCCGTCGCCGGATCGGCTACCTGCCCGGGGACCTGGCCCTCTACGACCGCCTTACCCCTCGGGAGCTCCTCACGCATTTCGCCCATCTTCGCGGCGGCCCACCGTGGGAAGAGGTCAACGCCCTTTGCCAGCGCCTTGACCTGGAGCTCGACCGGCCGGTCCGCGCCCTTTCAAAAGGCAACCGGCAAAAAGTAGGCCTCGTACAAGCCTTCATGGGAAGGCCGGACCTTCTCGTGCTCGACGAGCCGACGACCGGGCTCGACCCGTTGCTGCAGCACCAAGTTCACGACTTGCTGCGCGAGGCGGCCGGCGAAGGGCGGAGCGTCTTCCTTTCTTCCCATATCCTCTCAGAGGTCCAGCGGGTGGCCGACCGGGTTGGTATGATCCGCTCCGGGCGGGTCATCGCGATCGAGCGCGTCTCAGAGCTGCGGGCGCAACCGGTCCACTTGATCGAGGTGCGTGCGTGCTCGCCAATCGAGCCTCGTACCTTCCGGGACCTCCCAGGCGTCACGAGCTGCGTGGCGGCCGGGCAGACGGTACAGCTCGAGGTCAGAGGCAGTCTTGACCCGGTCGTCAGAGAGCTCGCCCGCCATGACTTGGCCGACCTCTCCGTCCGGGAGCCCGAGCTCGAAGACGTCTTCCTTTCGCTTTACGAAAGCAGAGGGCAGCGCCGCTCCGTGGAACCAGAGAGCCCAATTGGAGCAACCAATGGCCGCTCGTAGGCTATGGCAGGTTCCCCTCCACTCAATCTTCGAGCGCGCCTTGCACGAGCAGCGCCGCGCGCTCGCCGGCTGGTGCACCGGTCTCGCTGTTTACTCGGCCCTCATGCTCGCCCTCTTCCCCACCGTGCGCGACAACCAGAGCATCAAGGAGCTGCTCGGCACGTACCCCAAGGCGTTCCGGTCCATGTTCTCGGTCTCCGACTTCACCACCGGCACCGGCTACTTGAGGGGCGAGATCTTCTCGGTCACGGCGCCCCTCCTCATCGTGATCTTGGCCGTTCTCTGGGGCTCCGACGCGACAGCCGGCGAAGAGGAGCGGGGGACGATCGACATCCTGCTGGCAAACCCCGTCTCGCGAAGACGCGTCGTGGCTGAGAAGTGGGCTGCGCTTGTCGCGGGCATAGGTCTGGTGTCCGCGGTCTTCCTCGCCGTGCTTGCCGTAGGGGGACCGCTCGTCCAGCTGCAGGTCGGGTTGGTCTACCTACTCGCGGTCGTCATTTCGACTGCCCTTCTTGCAGCGCTCTTCGGCACCCTGGCGCTCACGATCTCGGCTGCGACCGGCCGTCGCGGGCTGGCCCGCGGCGTGACTGCAGTGCTCGTAGTCGCGGCCTACCTGGTGAGCTCGCTTGCCGACCTCGTCTCCTGGTTCGGCACCATACGGCCCTTTTCGCCCTGGTACCATGCTCTCGGTGTCGACCCGCTCACGCGAGGCTTCTCATGGCACCCACTGGTCCTTGTGGGCTTGACCGCAGCCTTGGTGCTTGCGTCGGTGGTCACCTTCGAACGGAGGGACCTCGCCGTCTCATGACTAAGCCTGAATCCACCGACCAGGAACGGCCGACCGCTCGTGAGGGCCTAAAAGAGGGTTGGAGGGCTCTCCGTACCGGCCGAGCGGGGCGGGCATGAGGGGCGAGAGAGGCGGGTCTCGGCGGTTTGCCCCGTCCGAGGGAGCTCTTAGGCTCCTGACGGCACGGGCAGCCTAAG
>DAHWQF010000879.1 GCA_027334785.1 Acidimicrobiaceae bacterium | reverse complement strand
AGGTGGGGGACCTCGGGGGACTCACGCTGGGATCAGTGTCAAGCTGAGCCGTTGACCAGGAGAAGCTCGGTCTGGGTCGTCACTCCAGGAGAGCCGCACCCCAATGATTAAACAGATACGGCCAGATTTCCTCGGGGTAGGCGGCGTCGAGGCCGTTCAGCTCAACACCCCTGCGCTCGATGCCACAGGCGGCGTCTGGGCCTACGAGTCGCTCAGCCAGCTGAAGAGGCGCTGCGAAGGCTTTGGGCTGAAGCTCGTGGCACTGGAGAACGTCCCGCAGGCTTGGATGCATGACATCAAGCTCGGCGGGCCGCGCCAACGCGAACAGCTCGAGCGCTACTGCGAGACCATCGCCAATGTGGGGCGCGCCGGTGTGCCCTACCTGGGGTTCAACTTCCTCGTCAACGGAGTCTGGCGGACCGACACGGAGGCGCCCGGGAGGGGTGGGGCGCTCGTCTCCGCCTTCGACGCTGCACTCGTCGGCCGGGGCAACGTGGCGGCAGGACCGCAGGGACGGACAGCCAACGGCGAGGTCGCTATCGGCGAAGAGGAGCTCTGGGAAAACTTCGAAACCTTCCTGCGCTCAGCACTCCCCGCGGCCGAGGCGGCAGGAGTGCGCCTGGCCCTACATCCCGACGACCCACCGGTGCGTAGTCTCGGCACGACAGCCTGCCTCTTCTACTCGGTGGGCAACATGAAGAGGGCCTACGACCTCGCGGGTGGGTCGCCAGCGTTTGGGTTCGACCTGTGCCTCGGGACAGTGTCGGAGAT
>DAHWQF010000878.1 GCA_027334785.1 Acidimicrobiaceae bacterium | reverse complement strand
ACTGATGCGCAGTGGGCAGCTATTGACCAGCGCGCGAGTCGTTAGGACGCCGTCGCCGAGGCCGGCGTCCAATGTCGAAGTGAGACTATGTTGTCTGCCCACCCTGCTCGCTTCGCCAAAGCAATTTGTGCCACCAGCGAGCCCTCTATACGAGACGATGTTGCACTACACGGCAAATTGGTCATCGAACAAGCCGTCTACCTCCTGGTCAGCTAATGCGCCCTTTGAGCATATTGAGCCAGGAGCACGGGCCGTCATCGTCGGGATCACCCCAGGCGCACAGCAGGCGGCGAACGCTCTTGCCGCGGTCCAGAGACATCTCCTCGCTGCCAACAACGACGACCCCAAGCCCTTCGTGTGGACGGCGACCGCGGAACGCAACCTCATCCGTCGGCACCCTGAGCTGCGTCCTCCTTCAGGTGGGCGTCGAAGAACGCGACAATGCGCCGGCGCGCGTCACGGGCCGATGCCTCGTGGTAGTCAGGACCTGGTACCAGCTTGCCGATGACCCGGAAGAGGAGCGGCTCCTTGTCGCCGGCACCTTCGTGGTCGTTCATGATGGTCATCGCTCTCCAGAGTGACTGAACTGAGTCGCTGAAAATTCAGGGTACTGCGTGGCGATGACGGCTTCGATAGCCAGAACGGCCATGGAATGGGCAATTGCGGCCAGATCGAGGGCGCATTCAACCGTTCGGGCGATCCGTCAAAGCGATCTCCTGTGGCTGTCAATACAGCGCATCGTGATCGCCGACATTGATGGGAATGATCTCTCC
>DAHWQF010000877.1 GCA_027334785.1 Acidimicrobiaceae bacterium | reverse complement strand
ACGCGAGCCGCCACACCGTCATCTACCTCGGCACGCCGGGGGTCGGCCTGCGCGGCAGCTACGCGGCGATCGTCACCGCGCTCGGCGGCGTGCCGAGGTTCCACTGCGCCTCTCTCATCCCCCAGGCCTGCGACCTGTTGGCCCAGGAGGCCGAAGAGCGGGGGAAGAAGGTGACCTTGTGCCTCGACGAGGTGCAGCTCTTGGACGCAGAGACCCTCGAGGGCCTGCGCTGTTTGCGAAATGCCGGCATGGACGCCCAGCATCGCTTCGGGCTCATCTTGCTCGCCCAGCCGATGTTCCGGCGACGCCTGCGCTTGGGGGCGAACGCGGCCCTTGACCAGCGTGTCGGGCTGCGCTACGTCGTCGGCGGCCTCGAGGCCACAGAGTGCGGGCCGTATGTGGCCCATCACCTGGCGCTTTGTGGGCGCAGCGACACGTTGTTCTCCGACGATGCGATCGCGCTCATCCACCAAGTCGCTCGGGGCCTCCCGCGGGCGGTCAACAACCTGGCCACCCAGGCGCTCGTCGCCGCCTTCTCCTCGGGCAAGGCGATCGTCGACGAGTCCGCAGCACGTGCCGCGGTCGCCGAGGTGACCGCGGAATGAGCGCCCAGGTGCTCGACTACGAGCTCCAAGCACCGCCGGGCTGGCCCTTGCCGCCCGACGACGCCGCTTATCAGGGCATGGCCGGCGCGCTCGTCGGCGCGATCGCCCCTCACACCG
The DNA here is from genome assembly GCA_027334785.1 of Acidimicrobiaceae bacterium. Classification (GTDB taxonomy): domain Bacteria; phylum Actinomycetota; class Acidimicrobiia; order Acidimicrobiales; family Palsa-688; genus JAJZYO01. The sequence continues at coordinate 58 of DAHWQF010000877.1, read as the reverse complement.
AGGCCGACCCCGTCGCCGTCCTCGCCCAGCTGCTCGCCGCCGCAGGCGCGCTCGTCGG
>DAHWQF010000876.1 GCA_027334785.1 Acidimicrobiaceae bacterium | reverse complement strand
CCTACGAGGTAGACAACGCCTTTCGCACCTTCCGTCAGGCCATCCATGGCCGGGGGCGGGCGGCTCACTGCCGGGCCCTGCCTTGAAGGTAGGCGGTCAGCAGTCCCTGGCCACCTCCGGCCAGGGCCGCCTCGGCGACTTGGCGACCAAGCTCGGCGCGGTCGGCAACGAGGCCCTCCCCGGAGCGCCGAACGACGACGCTCCCATCAGGCGCCGCTAGCAGGCCCTCAAGGTAGAGGCGCTCGCCGGCGCGCAAGACGGCGTGGGCGCCAACCGGGAGGTCGCAGCCACCACCTATGGAGGCCAAGAATGCCCGCTCAGCCTCCACAGCCACCCGTGTAGGCGGGTGGTCAACGGATTGCACCAGCTCAAGGACGTCGCGATCTCCTTGCCGGCACTCGACCGCGATCGCGCCCTGGGCGACCTGGGGCAACATCACCTCGGTAGCGAGCACCTCCATCGGGAGAGGAGACAGCCCCAGGCGCTCGAGCGCGGCCATAGCCACCACGACAGCACCGCCCGGTGGCACACGCTCGAGGCGGGTAGCGATATTCCCGCGCAGGCCCTCGAACACAAGCCCCGGACAGAGCGCCGCCAGCTGCGCCCGCCGGCGCTGGCTCCCAGTGGCGACGACACTGCCTGGGCCGAGATCGGAGAGCCGGCACCCGACGAGGGCGTCACGCGGGTCCGCGCGCTCAGGGGTAGACGCCAGGACGAGGCCTTGCGCCTCGACAGGCTGGAGATCTTTGGCAGAGTGCACGGCTGCGTCGGCCCGGCCGTCAA
>DAHWQF010000875.1 GCA_027334785.1 Acidimicrobiaceae bacterium | reverse complement strand
GCCTGCCCGCCTGCCCCTGACTGCCCGCCTGCCATTGACAATGCTTCGCACTGCCTGGGTCCTGCGCCTCAGCCTCTGGCCTCGAGAAGGCCGGCGGATATCTCGTAGTAGATAAGAGCGGCGGGCGGGACATATCGACTACGAGAAAAACGTATTCCAGCGCGAAAAGCGCTGAAATAGCATAGACAATAATGACTGAGATCCTGATGGAACGGGGTGCTTGACCACGGGGGCGATGCGCCTCCCGAGTGGCGGAGGTGATTGTGCACCATATGTCCAGTTCGGGACGCCCCGCTCGACGTCGCCTCCCGTCCCGCTAACCTGGTCGGCGGCACGTTGGCCCCCGTAGCTCAGAGGATAGAGCGTCGGTTTCCTAAACCGTGCGTCGGGCGTTCGAGTCGCCCCGGGGGCACCAGCAAAGTCCGAGCTCAGCCGCTGCCTTGCTGAGCTCGGTTGGGACTGTGTGCGTATCTGGCCGCGGCTCCCTCAGTCAAACGCAGCCGGCCGGCCAGGGTGCAAGTGGCGGTCCACCATCATCTGCAGTTGAGTTTTCGTTACCCTGCCCGTCGACAGAGGAGGCAAGTCGTCTGGCGAGAACCAGCCGACGTCCAGGGTCTCAAGCTCGTCGGGGGTCCCAACCTCGAGGATGCGGCATAGGAAGAACATCTTGTACACGTGGAACGGAAACGCTGGGAGCTGGGCTTGACGCTCGCGGTCGAGCACGGCTGCCAGTTCCACCACTTCCACGGTGAGGCCGGACTCCTCCTTAATTTCCCGAGCCACC
>DAHWQF010000874.1 GCA_027334785.1 Acidimicrobiaceae bacterium | reverse complement strand
GGCCTGCAGGTCGATGTCGCGGGTCGGGCGGCGTTCGCCGAAGGCAGCCAGGAGCACCCCGCCTTTCAAGACGAGCTGGTCAGCGAACCGGGACTCGGCCAGGCGAGCGAGGAACGACTCGAGGACGTAGAGCTGCAAGAGCTCGTCGACCGGGCGGCGATCGCCACGGGCCTTGGCCCGCAGGTCGAGGTAGGCCCGACCCGCTGGGGTGGCTCGGGAGGGAGCGGTCACAGGAGGACTTCCAGCGCCTGGCGCAAAGCGGGCTCGGCGTGGGGGAACTCCCGGGCGAGCTCGATTAGCTGGGCGGGACTTCGGCCTGGGCGGCCAAGCCAGCGCCGCAGCGCTTCCCAGGCGACCTCGCTGCCTTCGAGGTGGCGCAGGCGGACGACGTCGATGAGAGACCGCTCGGCCGAGTACAGACCTAGAGGGCGCCTGGCCCCGACCTCGAGCTCGTTTCGTCCCAGGTCGAAGGTGCGGGGGTCGAACTGGTGGATGCGGGTCGGCGCCTTCAGGGACGGCCGAGTGCTCCCCCGAGGGATGGCGATGTCGATGGCGGCGGGGATGGCGTCGATCAGGCCGTGGCGCGCGAGCGCGGTCTCCAGGCACAGCGTGGCGTGCGGGACCCGCTCGGCGATCTCGATCAGGTCGAAGTCGGCGGGCGGGGCATCGGCCCAGCGGTAGACGCCGCCACCGAGCGCGAGGATCTCCCCGCTGTCGCGCAGGGCGTACAGCCGCCGGTCCCCGACGCCGGCCAGCTTGGCGTCGCCGTAGGTGAACGTGTCACC
>DAHWQF010000873.1 GCA_027334785.1 Acidimicrobiaceae bacterium | reverse complement strand
GGAGATCTCGGCGGTCAACCTCGAGCTGTTACGACGACGGGAGCTCGGGTAGTTGACGCTCTCGTGCTTGGCAGAGATGGTGGCGCCGGTCGCCAACATGGTCGAAGCCGCCCTCGCCAGCCGCGCACGGCCAGCCGCTGCCGAGCCTCCCGTCACGGCAAATTGTGCAGGACCACCACAAGGAGGGCACGACGATGCTGAGGAGCGAGAGCAAGATCACGGCGTCACACCGGAGCAGGAAATGCCTCGTGTACGTGAGGCAGTCGACGATGGCGCAGGTGAGGGGCAACACCGAGTCGACCGCTCGCCAATATGGCCTGGCGGGAGAGGCGGCGCGGCTGGGCTGGGCCGCGCAAGATATAGAGGTGATCGACGCCGACCTCGGCCTGTCGGGCCGCTCGGCCGACAACCGTGCCGGTTTCAAGGAGATAATTGCCCGTGTGTGCCTCGGCGAAGTCGGCGCCATCTTCGGCCTCGAGGTGTCCCGCCTGGCCCGGTCCAACGCGGACTTGGCGAAGCTGCTGGAGCTCAGCCGCCTGACCGACACTCTGGTGATCGACACCGACGGCGTCTACGATTTAGCCGACTATTCCGACCGCCTCATCCTGGGGTTCAAGAGCCAAATGTCCGAGGCAGAGCTTCATATCCTGTCGGACCGCCTGCAGGGCGCGAAGCGTGCTGCTGCCGAACGCGGCGAACTGCGTTCCCCGCTCCCCGTCGGCTATGTGTACGACGAAGAGGGGGCAACTGTGATGGGCCCGGACCAAGAGGTGCAGGCCGCGATC
>DAHWQF010000872.1 GCA_027334785.1 Acidimicrobiaceae bacterium | reverse complement strand
GCGTGGCCAGGTGGTCGAGGAGCCCTTGGAACGGGCGAAGCGCCGTGCCTGTGGGCTGAGCCCGTCGAGCGGCCTTCGTGGCCGCAGCCCTCGACCGGCGTGCCGGCGCGACCGGGTCTTGGCGCTCGGGCGGCTCTTCGTCTTTGAAGGTGAGCGGCGCCCACGCCCTGCGCAGGTGGAAGACGAGGTGGGCGGCGAGCATGCAGATGAACGCGTGCGCCTTCACGCGGTCGGCCAAGCGGTGGCGGATGGGACGGATGTTGACGTCGACGGTCTTCAAGGACCAAAAGTCGCGCTCCAAGTTGGCGAGCGACTTGTAGGTCTTGACGACGTCGTTCCTCGACAGGGCGCTCTCGGGTTCCGTGGTCCGCACGACGTAGATGCCGTCGAGGGCGGCTTCCTCGTCGATCGCGTCCTGCCTGCGAGAGAAGCTGAAGCTCGCCTCTTGGATGTCGAGGGTGAAGTGCTTGGCCATCTTGTGGCGGTTGAGGACGCGCCCTGCGCGCAAGCCGATCTTGGCCGGGTCGCGCAGGCGCCCGGCCTCGACCGAGGCGCGGACCTTCTCGAGGTCTGCCTCGGTCGCTTCGAGCAGCGCCTGTCTCTTGCGGGCCCGCTCCTCTGCCAAGAACGGGTTCTTGCAGGCGACAAGGCGCTCTGTGGGGTAGTTGGGGTGGGTGATCTCGCACAGGTTCTCCAGATCGAACAGCGAGGGCTGGATCGCGCCGTCCCTCACAAGCGCCTTGATGTCAGGAGCGCGCAGCGAGGTCACCCAGCCGTAGCCGCCCTGATCCTT
>DAHWQF010000871.1 GCA_027334785.1 Acidimicrobiaceae bacterium | reverse complement strand
ACGCACGCCAGGCTCGATAGCGGTGACCTCGTCCACGAACAAAAACGGCGGGCGGTGGGGCAGCACCTCGGCGGGGGTGGGGAGGTGCCGCGGGGCCGGCGTACCCACGACCCCGGCGCCGGGAGACGCCGAAGGGGGCCCCGAACCGACGCGCCCCCTCCCGCCGTCCTCGGGTTGGGGTGCCCCTGCGCCGGCTTCCCTGGGCCCGCTCGTCAATGGCCCATCCCGAGCCCGCCGTCGACGGGGATGACGGCTCCAGTAACGTAGCTGGCGTCTTCTGAGGCGAGCCAGTGCACAGCCCCGGCCACCTCATCGGCCAGGCCAAAGCGCCTAAGTGGCACCTCCGCGAGCATCTGGTCACGGCGCCCTGGGCTGAGCGCGGCGGTCATGTCGGTCTCGATGAACCCCGGTGCGACGACGTTCACGGTTATGTTGCGGGCCCCAAGCTCGCGGGCCAGGCTGCGGGCGAAGCCGACGAGGCCCGCCTTCGAGGCGGCGTAGTTGGCCTGACCAGGGCTACCCGAGAGCCCTGCGATGGAGGAGATGAAGACAATACGTCCCCGATGGGCGCGCAGCATTTTGGGCAGGGCTCGCCTCACTAGCCGGAAGGCGCCCGTCAGGTTGGTGTCAAGCACCGATGTGAATGAGGCCTCGTCCATCTGCAGCAGGAGCTTGTCGTTGGTTACGCCGGCGTTGGCCACAAGGACGTCCACGGTGCCAAGCTCGGCTTCGACCCTTTCGACAGCTTTGTCTACGGCGGCCATGTCTGTGACGTCGCAGGGCACGCTGAACA
>DAHWQF010000870.1 GCA_027334785.1 Acidimicrobiaceae bacterium | reverse complement strand
CCACATAGCGCTCTTCCGATCCGACGCAGCGCCGTTGCCTCAAGCTGCCAAGGGCAATTCGCCCTGCGTCGGCGGGGTGCCCGGGTCGCTGCCACCTCCTTCGAAGCGGAACGGCGGGTACTCGTCTCGCATGAGCGCCGCGTAGGTGAGCACTCGGTAGCATCAACGGTTGAGGCCCATCAGCGCGTCAAACAGCTGGGTCGGATAGCTTCCGGTCACCGCGACCACGACAGCACCGAGCAGAGCGAGGATAGTGATCACCCCGGCGGAGTTCGAGCCCCAGCCTCCGACGAGGACCGATACGACCAAGTATTGGAGGATGGCGAGCAGCCACCACTTCACGAGGACGAGTCCCCGCGAGAGGCGAGCCGGGTACTCGACGTGGAAGTCCGCCGGGTAATCAGGGTCCGAGCGCAGGCTGAACGGTGGGTACCGGTCCGTGCCGAAGGCGCTCATCCCGTAGAACGAGACCCGCCAGGTCCAGCGGATCACGCCGACGTTGAAGTCGAAGATGCCCCGTGGGTAGCGTGCCGTGAAGAGGATCGAGAATCCCGCCACGACCGTGAGCACGGTCATCGCGATCCACAAGCCCGCGAGGCAGAGGAAGTGGGGGATCAAGAGGGCCCACTTCACGAGCCAGAGCAGACGGTTGACCGGCTCCTCGAGCCGGCCGTCGAGACGCGCCGGGTACGCCGCGGTCATGCCGCCGTCGCCGCCAGCAGCTGTTCGGCGATGGAGCCCGCCCAGCCTCTGGTGCCCTGCCAGTCGCGGAAGTCCCCCTCGAGGCCGCGGACCA
>DAHWQF010000086.1 GCA_027334785.1 Acidimicrobiaceae bacterium | reverse complement strand
AAATTCGGCCCACGGCCACTAGGCCACGCTACCCTCACTGCAAGCATCGCAGGTACCAGGGCTTTGGTGCATGACGGAATGGGCGTCCGCCCCGGCCCGGAGAGCTAGCGCTGCTGTCGGCTCGGCAGGTGGTGCCAGCCTGAGCCAAGAGCGTGCTTCATGTCGCGGGCGGCGGGCGAGGACAGCGCGACCACTTCATTTGGAAGGAGTACCTCCTGGCTCGGTTGACGGGCCACCCTGGCTGCTGAGAGGGTAAGAGGGATCCTCGGTAGCGGGTGGGCTTGCATCTGGTCTCTCAGGGTGGCACTATGGCGCCTGAAATGTCCAGACAGTCAGACATGTCCAGACAGTCAGACGCACCGAGACAGCTAGACATATCCAGACAGCTAGGCAACCTGGTTGGTATGGTGGACCACTCAAGCCCGGTCCCGCTCTACTACCAGGCCAAGCAGTGGTTCTCGAGCCGCATCCTTTCCGGGCAGCTGGTCCCAGGGACCAGGCTTCCTGGGGAGCTTGAGCTTTGCGAGAAGCTTGGAGTGAGCCGGGGCGTCGTCCGCCAGGCTTTGGCCGAGCTGCGCTACGAGGGCTTGGTCGACCGTCAGCCCGGTCGAGGCAGCTTTGTTTCCAGGCCCAAGATCGCTGAGGGGTTGGTCAGTGGGCTCGGGGGCCTCGCAGATGATGCAGCGTTGCGTGGCCAAGAGGTGAAGAGCAAGGTACTGGCGCTCCGAGAACGGCCTTGCACCGAAGGGGTGGCTAGAAGGCTCGAGATCATGCCGGGGGAGCCAGTCGTGGAGCTGGAGCGGGTGCGCAGCCTAGACGGTCGGCCCCACGTGCTCGTTATGACTTACTTGCCGGCGGCCATCGTGCCGGGCCTGGTCGAACGCGACCTCACTGGTACCGTTTCGCTTTACAAGATCCTGCGCCAGGACTTTGCCCTACCGATACTACGAAGTGTGCGGCGGGTCGAAGCAGCCGTGGCGGGCGATCGCGAGGCGCGCTTACTTAGGGTGGAGCGGGGAAGCCCACTGCTCGTGCTGCGCAGCACCAGTTATAGCAATGGGCACCGAGCTGTCGAGTACTTCGTCGCCTACCACCGGGGCGACCAGAGCGCTTTCGAGGTGGAGCTGTACGGCCCTAGGGGCAGCGCCACGCGTTTTGAGAGCCTTGTCACACAGGCGAGCCTGGTCTGATGAGCGAGCCGCTGTTCATAGGGGTCGACGTGGGCACGCAGAGCGCCAAGGCGGCCCTGTTCGACCTCAATGGCACTTGCCTAGCGGACGACTCTGTGCCCTTGCCCCTGTACCGTCGGGCGGCAGACCACGTTGAACAGGAGCCTGAGGAGTTCTACCGGGCCACGACTGCCGCGGTCGCGTCCTGCGTAGCCAGGTCGGGTCACGTAGCCGACATAGCTGGGGTGGCGATCGCCGGGCAGATGGCAGGCATCCTTGGCATAGATGGGGACGGCCGCGCTCTGACCCCTTATGACTCCTGGCTGGACTCACGGTGCCGTCCAGAACTGCAAGCCATAGCGGCGCGGCTCGGTGACCGCTTCGTCGAGCTGACTGGCAGCCCTCCGATGGTGTCCCACGCGCCCAAGATCGCATGGTGGCGCCACCACCGTCCCGAACTGTACCGCCTGGTTGCCAAGTTCGTGGTCCCAAATGCGTTCGTAGCGGGCAGGCTCTGTGACTTGGGGGCTGGCGAGGCGTACATAGACGCTACTCACCTGCATTTCAGCGGCTTGGCCGATGCTGCCAGGGCGACTTGGTCCCCGGAGCTCGCAGCGGGGGCCGACCTGGAGCTGGGCAAGGTGCCTCGCATTGTTGCCCCAATAGAGATCGTCGGCCGGCTGAGCGCTGCCGGGGCTCGCGACTGCGGTTTGCTGGCGGGCACCCCCGTCGCCGCTGGCCTTGGCGACACTGCGGCCGGGGTACTGGGTGCAGGGGTGGTGCAGCCGGGCCAGCTACTTGACACAGCAGGCACCGCGTCTGTTCTCGGGGTCTCTACCACGGAGCTAAGGCCGGACCTCTCACAGACGTTGGTCCAGATGAGGGGGGCGGTGCCCGGGCAGTGGTTCGCTTTGTCTTACCTAGCGGGTGGTGACTTGCTACGGTGGTTGCCCCAGGCCCTCGGTGATGCATCGTTGGACATACTGGTCGATGAGGCATCGGCGTGTGCTGCGGGACGGTTGTTGTTTGTGCCGCACCTCGGGGGTCGCATCCTTCCCTCCGCGCCCACGGCGCGCGGTGCCTGGGTGGGCCTGGACTTCTCGCAGAAGCGTGGTGACCTTGTCCGCTCCGTCTTGGAGAGCGTCGCTTTTGAGTACGCAGGTTTCCTGCAACGGGCAACCGAGTTGTTCCCCGATGTGCCGCCACTTGAGGTGCGGGTCATCGGAGGAGGCGCTGGCAATGCCATGTGGAACCTGGTAAAGGCCTCCGTCCTCGGCCTGCCTTACGTGGCCCTGCGCAGGCAGAGCTTCAGCTGCTGGGGAGCTGCACTGGTGGCAGCGAGAGCTGTGGGCGCAGTCGAGGACTTGGCCGCAGCGGCCTTGGCCAGCAATGCCGAAGCGGGCCGCACCTACCCCGATGCGTCTTTGCAGGCGGTCTACCGCGAACGCTTGCAGGAGTACCGCTCTGTAGAGGACTTGCTCGTCCGGCGCACTGAGGAGGTGCATATATGAACAAGCGGTTCCGCATTGCTGTGGTCGGTGCCGGGCGTGCAGGGATGGTGCATGCACGCAACGCCGCCGGGGCAGTGCATTCAGCCGAGCTTGCCTGTATCGTCGATGCCGACCAGGAGGTGGGCGGTCGGGCCGGAGCTGAACTGGGCGTGCCAGTTTTCCGTGACCTCAGCCAGGCGTTGTCGGCAACTGCCTTGGACGGCGTGGTCATCGCCGCTCCCACCTTCGCTCATGCCGAGCTTGCTGTCCTGGCAGCCGCCGCCGGCAAGCACATTTTTTGTGAAAAGCCCATGGCGCTTAGCTTGAAAGAGTGCGACGCAATGGCCGCAGCCGCCCAGACGGCCGGCGTCGTGCTCCAAGTAGGCTTCGTGCGGCGCTTTCAGGCGGAGTTCGTGGAGGCGAAGAAACGGCTCGAAGCCGGTGAGATCGGTACGCCCATGGTGGTCAAGTCCCTCACCCGCGGGCCAGGGTTGCCTCCGTCGTGGGCTCAAGACTTGCGACGCTCCAACGGGATGCTGGCCGAGGTGAACAGCCACGATTTTGACTGCGTGCGCTGGCTCGCTGGAGCAGACATAGAGCGCGTTTACACAGAAACAGCCAACTTCAAGGGCCAGGAGCGTGGTGTCGCTGCCCCCGACTTCTACGATAACGCCGTGGTCTCGCTCCGCTTTGCCAGCGGCACGATAGGGACCATAGATGGTGCCTGTCCGGCAGACTACGGGTACGACGCCCGCGTTGAGGTGCTCGGCACGGAGGGGCTCTTGGTAGTGGGGGAGGTCCGCTCCGTGCCAGTCCTGGAGGTGCGCTCTCGGGGGACCGGGGAGTTGCCGACGTACGCTTCTTGGCCGGAGCGCTTCGAGCCTGGTTACCGGGCGGAGCTGGCGGGGTTCGTGCGGGCAGCGATGGACGGTTCAGCCCCTGCCGTCGGCGCTGCCGACGGGCGAGCAGCGGTGGCTGCCGTCCTGGCAGCGAACAGGTCCTGGCTTGAGGGCCGTCCCGTGCTCGTCGCTGAGGAACTGGTCGTCGCATGAAGGCGCTCGTCTACCGGGGGCCAGGCGCGCTCGTGGTCGAGGAGAGGCCAAAGCCCCACGCCGGGGAAGGCGAGGTCGTGCTCCATGTGGACGCTTGCTCCATATGTGGGACCGACCTGCGGGTCGCTTCTGGCACGCATAGGGCCTATGCGAACGGGCTTGGGCGCGTACCTGGGCACGAGGTCGTGGGGACAGTTGTCGAGGTAGGGGGCGATGTCGGGGCCAAGCTCGGCGAGCAGGTCTTCGTCGCCCCGAACTACGGTTGTGGCCACTGCCGTGCGTGCAGGCGAGGGCTGGTCAACCTGTGCGAGGACTTGCGGGCGATCGGCATCACCGAAGACGGGGCCTTCGCCGAGTACATGCTGCTGCGCAGAGATCTTGTGGTACAGGGGAACCTGATCAAGCTCGCGCCCGGTGTCGACCCAGACGAAGCTGCCCTGGCTGAACCGCTGGCCTGCGCTCTGAGGGGCTCGCGAGCGTGCCATACATCTGAGGAGGACATCGTAGTTGTTTACGGCGCTGGGCCAATAGGTCTGTTCCATGTCTGCCTGGCCCGGCTAGCGGGCGCTGCTGCAATTATAGTCTGCGAGCCCAACGCTGAGCGTCGCGAGCGTGCTCTGGGCTTCGGGGCTACAGAAGCCTTTGGTACGGATTTTGGTGAGCTGCGGCGGGCTGTTGGCCACGACGGCGCGGACGTGGTCATAGTGGCTACCTCTGTGGCCAGTGCGCAGCGCGAGGCGCTCCAGCTCGCAGCTACCAGCGGCCGGGTGAACTTTTTCGCTGGGTTGCCCCGAGACGGCTCGAGCGTCGAGCTAGACACGAACCTGGTCCATTACAAAGAGCTCGTGGTCACTGGCACGACAGGCAGTACCAATGAGTCATGCAGGGCCGCTCTCGACTTGATAATTGACGGCCAGCTGAAGACAGCGCCTCTCATTAGCGCGCGGATGGGCTTGGCCTCAGCGCAAAAGGCGTTCGACCTAGCGGGCTCGGGCCAGGCTCTGAAAGTGGTGATCGAACCATGACATTGAGACGCGTCGACCCCCTTACCATGGCCCTTGACTCCCGGTCCGGGGCCCTCCAGCCCTATACGTCACGAATCGAGCGCCATGTTTCGGACTTGAGAGGCGCGTTTGCTGATAGCAATGCTTTGGAGGCCCTGGTTGCAAGACGGCTTTGCACAGCGCGTGCTGCGCGGGCCGAAAGGCCCGCTCTTGCAATGACGCAGGCCGGTGGCGCCGCTCGCGTGGCACGGCCTTTGGGCCAGTGCACAGTGGTGGTCACGCCGCGGTCGTTCGGTATGTACGAGGACAGTGTGCGTCGCGACCTAGAAAGGGCTGTCGGTCAGGTGCGCTACCGCCCCGGGCCATTGGCAGCGACAGAACCCTTAGCTAATGCGTCGCAGCTCCTATCGGCCCTGCACCCAAAGGAGGCATGAACTACATGGAGCCCACCGCCGATAAGCCGGGCAAACCTTCGGCCAATGCCGGCACCGAGCGCTTCAGCTTCATCGGTGTCACCACCTCGAAATCGGCGATCATGCGAGTCTTCCCTGCCTGGGCGGAGCACCTCGGGCTGGGAGATGTCGTGGTCCACGGCTACGACCTCCCCTTGCACGCCTCGCCGGAGCGTTATCGCGAGGTGGTAGAGGTGCTCCGCTCGAGCCCGCTTGAGCTGGGCGGCCTCGTCACGACCCACAAGATAGACCTGTTCACCGCCTGTCGCGACATGTTCGACTACGTCGACCCTTACGCCGAGCTCTGCGGAGAAGTATCTTGCCTGTCGAAGCGCGACGGCCTGTTCTGGGCCCATGCCAAAGACCCCATCTCCTCGGGCCGAGCGCTCGATGAATTTGTCGAAGCAGGCTACTGGGGCTCCAGCGGTGCCGAGGCGTTGCTGTTCGGCGCCGGCGGCTCCAACCTGGCCATCAGCCTCCACTTGATGACCGGCCGCCCACCCGAGGACCGGCCCCAGCGGATCGTAGTCGTGAACCGCAGCCCTGGGAGGCTCGAGTCGATGCGTTCCGTGCACCAGCGCCTCACGACAGACGTAAAAGTGGAGTACGTCCACAACGCGGATCCTCGGGAGAACGACGAGTTACTGAGGCAGCTACCGGCTGGATCCCTGGTGGTAAACGGCACCGGTATGGGCAAGGACAGCCCCGGCAGCCCAATCACTGACGATGCCATATTTCCCGAGCGCGCCTTGGTATGGGAGCTCAACTACCGTGGCGAACTCGACTTTCTTCACCAGGCTGAGCGCCAGCAAAAGGCACGGGGCCTGGCTGTCGAAGACGGTTGGCGTTATTTCATACACGGCTGGGCATGCGTGGTCGAAGAAGTCTTCGACGTGGCCATGACCCCGCAGGTAGTCCGTGATCTCTCAAGGCTAGCCCTGGTAGTGCGCAGCGGTTGAAAGGCTAGGCCACTGCCCTGTTGGCCGAGCGCCAGGCCTACCTGGACGCCCACGCCCAGATGCCGGCGACCTACCTGGACTCCTCGGCTTTGTTGAAGCTCACTGTCGAGGAGCCCGAGTCGGGAACGCTGCGTGGTTACTTGCGACGACGGAGACCTCTGGTCTCGAGCGCTCTCGCTCGGACCGAGGTCCTGCGTGCCCTGCTCCTCGATGGCGACGAGGCCGTTGCACGAGGGCGAGCGGTGCTGGGACGCGTGGGGCTCGTCCGGGCCAACGACCGGGTCCTCAACGCGGCCGGCGTGCGCCGTCGGCATCCTCAACGACGCCCGAGAGCTCGCCCTGTTCCTCACGGAGCACATCCTCGCGAACGTGGTCCGGGCCCTGACTGCCCTGGCCACGAGGACAATCGCGTCCTTGAATGTGCCTACGCCAGCGGGTCGGTGCTGATCACCAGCGAGCCCACGGCCTGCTGTCGATGTCGCCGTGGCGCGGCACGCCGGTGGTCACCTCGGCAGAGTTCGTGAAGCGGACGGATGCGAGACGTCGGTCCCAGCGCCGCTGGGCAGTTGGGGGTCGTAAGCCAGCGCACCTCAGCGGGGCCACAGGCCCGGGATGCTATCGAGACGATGCCTACACCACCGGCAAGCGCGCGTTGGATTGTGACATTTCGTTGCTCGCTAGGTCGTCCAGTCCTGCCAGCTCAGGCCGGCGACCCGGCTGAACTCGGAAGTGTTGGCCGTGACCACCGTCAGCCCACGTCGCAGTGCCTGCCCGGCGATCAGCAGGTCATCTGCACCGATCTGCGTTCCGGCCTTCTCCAGGCCGGCGCGTACCTGCCCGGCGGTGCGGGCGTCTTCGTCGTCGAAGTCAAGCAGGTCCAGGTCACCCGAGAGCAATACCCGCAGGCGCTCGGTGTTCTCCTGCACTTGACCGCTCTTCGCCACGCCGTACCACAGCTCGAACAAGACGACCGACGAGAGCGCGAGATGGTCACCAGCCGCTTTCGCCTCACGGTACCGTTCACGCACCCCGGCGGGCTTGTTCCGCAGCAACGCTACCAGGGCATTGGTGTCGAGAAGGTAATTCAACCGAAGATGGCCTCATCACCAGGCGTAGGCGGCTGGTTCCTGCCGTCCTCGAACAGCGGCACGTCCGCGAAGCGGTCCAGTTCGGCAAACCACGCTTCGATGTCGGACGCGATCGGCTCGAGCAGCACGCCGTCTCCCATGCGCCGGACGCGCACTCTGTCGCCAGGCAGCCGGAACTCCTTGGGCAGGCGCACTGCCTGGCTCCTGCCGTGAGTGAAGAGCCTTGCAATCCCGGTATCAGCCACGACGCCCCTCATTGATAGATATCATTAGTGTATATCAAGAACGCCCGCGACGTGTGCCTTCCTGCTCCTGACCCCATTCGCGCAGCTCGCGTGGGGCGGCGCCGTGCGCGCGTAGCAGCCTTACAAGGTGACGCCGCCCAAGCGAGAGCCGCCTTCGCGAGGCTGCTCCAAGTGCCCCCGCTGGGACAGTTCCGGGCTTCTCTCTCGGACGGCCAAGGCGTGGGCCGACCTCGCAGAGGGCCGCAACGCTGAAGCCGCCGAGGCCCTGGACCGGCTTTCGCAAGCATGGAAGGGCCCCTTCGAGGGACTCGCGCCCGCTCACCAAGCGCGAACGGGAGGTGGCGTTGCCGTCGCCTCCGGCATGAGCAACCAGGAGGTTGCCCGCGCCCTCTACCCCTCACCGCGCACGGTCGAGCGCCACGTCGGCAGCGTGTTCATGAAGCTCGGCCTCCGCTCGGCGCAAAACTCGCAGCCGAGGTCTCGGCGGGGCCGCCTACCCGCTTAGCCCACGCCGGCTTTGGCTTTACTTGCTAGAGGACGGTCAAGTCCGCGCCGTCGACGGGGCAGGCCGACCGGCGCTCGTCGTCGATTTTGCCGCGACATCGTCAGGTCAAAGAGAGGTCACGTGCCCAGGGCGGAGCCTTGCTTGGTCGGGCAACAAGCTGCCGGGTACGTGGCTCGGCACTCTGGTCAAGACGAAGGGTTGCTCGGGCGCGACGACTCTCGCCAAGGCCAAGGATGTGCGCTGAACGACAACCCGAGCACTCCGACGGTCACACCCCATGACACGACCGGCGACCTGGCGGCCATGGGTCCTCAACAGGAGTGCCGCTCACATGGTCAGCTTGGCGGTCCGTCGTCCAACACCGGTCGGTCACGGGGGCCACGCCGGCGGCCCGGCGCGTCACGGCTCCGCGCGTCACGGCTCCGCGCGTCATGGCTCGGCGAATCAAGGCTCGGCGGCAAATGCGGTCACGGGGCTGGGCAGGGCGACGCCGGCCGAGGAGCCGTACCAGCGAGCCTGACCGAAGTTGAACACGTTGCCCCTGTCGGTCACGACCCAGTAGCCCTGCCCACTTGGCGCCGGCGCAAAAGCCACGACGGGCGGGACCTGCCGCTGTGCCAGAGAGCCCTGCCAGGGCGCGTCGCCGTAGTTGAACACGTTGCCCTTGTCGGTCACGACCCAATAACCGTGGCCGTCCGGGGTAGGCGCGAAGGCCACGACCCGTGGGATCAGGTGGTTCGCCGGCGAGCCATAGAAGCGGGCGTTGCCAAAGGCGTAAATGTTTCCATAGATGCTCACGAGCCAGTAGCCGAGCCCGTCGGGGGTGAGAGCAAAGGCAGCGATCGGCGGCACATGCCGGCCCGCAGTCGAGCCGAACCAGTGGGCGTCGCCGAAGTTGAACACGTTGCCCGCTCGCGTTACCAAGTAGTACCCCCCACCCGAGGGCGTGACCGCGATGGCGACGGTCGGGGTGGAGAGGTGCCTGGGGGCAATCGAGCCGTACCACTGGGCGTCGCCATAGGGGAAAACGCCGCCAGATGAGCTGGCAAGGTAGTAGCCGAGGTGGTCCGGTGTCGTTGCCATGGCAGTTATGTGGCTTGGGTGCTGCTCGTTTTGCGGCGCGACCGGGAGGGCGGAACCCCACCCGATCACCTCGCCCCCAGATGTCGTGTACCAGTAGCCGGCCCCGTAAGTGGTTTCAGGCACAGCCGGGCGGCCAACAGTTATCCGGAGCACTTGGCTGGCCGAACTGGCAGCACCGTTAGAAGCAGTGAGCGTGACGACATAGGTGGCGGACAGGCCCGGCGGCGTCACCCCTGAGATCGTGGCCGTGCCATGGCCGTTGGCGTGGAAGGCCATGCCCGTCGGCAGGGCACCAGACTCAGAGATGGCTGGCGCAGGCGAGCCAGTGGCAACGATGGTGATGACAGCATTGGCGCCAGGCAGCACGAGAGTACGCGAAGAACTGATGAACTTGGGCGGGCTCACTGTAACGGGGGCAGCAGCCACCGTTATTAGGAGCTGGCGGGTCGCCGGGGTGCCAACGCCGTTGGAAGCGGTGATCGTCACTACGTAGCGCCCGACTGCGCTCGCCACGGGCGTGCCGAAGATGGTGGCCGTCCCGTTGCCGTTGTAGACGAAGGTCATCCCGGGTGGCAGCGCGCCGGACTCGGTGATAGTCGGCGCCGGCGTCCCGGTAGCCGTGACGCTGAAACTGCCATATTTGGTAGCGGTGAGCGAAAAGGTGGAAGGGCTCGTGATCGTGGGGGCTCCGGCCGGGGCGCTCGTCATGATCAGGAAAAGCGGCTGCACCGCCGGCGTGCCCACCCCATTGGAGGCGGTGACGGTCACCGCGTAGGTCCCGGTCGTGCCGGCCGGCGGGGTGCCGGAGATGGTGGCCGTCCCGTTGCCGTTGTAGACGAAGGTCATCCCGGGTGGCAGTGCGCCGGACTCGGTGATGGTCGGCGCCGGCGTTCCCGTCGTGGTGATGCTGAAGGTGTTGAAACTGCCAGCCACCACATTGAAGGTGGAAGGGCTCGTGATCGTGGGGGCTCCGGCCGGGGC
>DAHWQF010000869.1 GCA_027334785.1 Acidimicrobiaceae bacterium | reverse complement strand
GGCCTCGCCCGTGAGCAGGTATCCGGCGGTCACCCGTTCCCACCCGCCGAGCAGGGTGTCGATCTCGAGGACGCCGTCCCCGACCGTCGTCGCAGCCATGTCCCCACCCTACGCCGGCCCGGACCGCCCGGACCGCCCAGACCGCCCGGACTGCCCCGACGACGCCCCGCCGCGGGGCAGCCCGGTGCCGCCCAGGTCGGTCAGGTGGCCGCCGCTCGGGCCCGAGCCCCGGGGGCCTCGGTCAGGCCAGCGCGACCAGCTCCACCAGGTCGTCCCGCCAGCGGTCGAGGGTGGCGTCGGGCAGCAGGAGCGCGACGTCGGGCTCGAGCGCGCTCACGAACTCGGGGTCGTGGCTGACCACCACCATCGTCCCCGGCCAGCTGGCGAGGGCCTCGCCGACGGCGGTACGCGAGGGAGGGTCGAGGTTGTTGGTGGGCTCGTCGAGGAGGAGCAGGTTGTGCCTGCCGGCGACCAGCTGCGCGAGCGCCAGCTTGGTCTTCTCGCCGCCCGAGAGGCTGGCGACGTCCTGGAAGGCGATCTCGCCCGACAGCCCCATCATCCCGAGGACGCCCCGGAGCAGGCTGGTCTCGGCGTCGGCGGCGTCGGTCATGTGGGCGAGCACGCTCCGCCCGGGCTGGAGCCCCTCGTGCTCCTGGGCGTAGTACCCGAGCGACACGCCGAGGCCGAGCCGGACGCGGCCCTCGTCCGCCGCTAGCAGGCCCGCGAGGATGCGCAACAGGGTGGTCTTGCCGGCGCCGTTCAGGCCCATCACGACCAGGCGTTCGCCCCGCCCGAGCGAG
>DAHWQF010000868.1 GCA_027334785.1 Acidimicrobiaceae bacterium | reverse complement strand
TTTCCCGCCACGAGCCACCGAGCGTCGCTGCGCTCGAGCAGGGTGGCGATGGGCCGGCCGAGGCGTGCGGCTATCCCGCCGTCAACCTCGGCAGCGAGAGGTGCGGGTTCGGGGACCCGGCGCAGCTGGGCGAGGGCCTGGGCGAGGCTCGGGCGGGGTGGGAACAGGCCCCGGACCACCAGCCACAGCCCCGCACCCACCCCCGCCCCGCAAATGAGCGCGGTGAGCAGACCGGGGCTCACGACTGCGACCTCGACCGCGGCTCCGATCGAGACAGGGGCGCCGGGTCACCGACGCCAGCCCCGGCCGGCCGGGCGCTGAGGATCCGTTCCAGGTTGGCCGGGCGGGTCATGCGAGAGAGCCACACGAACGACAGCGCGAACATCGCACCGACGAGCAGCAGGACGAGCTGGCCGAGCGCGGTGTCATACGGGGCGAGGTAGCCGCGGTCGGCCAAGGCGAGGCCGGCGGCCATGGCCAGGGTGGCGCCGATGACCACCCGGACGCTGGTGCGGGTGCGAGCCCGACCAGCCTGGACCCGGAGGCGCATCCCGGCGTGCTCCCTGGCCGCGGCGGCCAGCGAGCCGAGCAGCTCGCCGAGGCGGCGTGCCCGGTGCTTCACCGCGAGGAGCAGCGCGGCGACGACCAGATCGGCGGTCGGGTCGGCCAGCTCGTCGGCGAAGGCTCGTAGGGCGGGGCCGAGACGGTCTTGCTCGGCCCGGGCGGCCAGGTGGGCCACCTCGGCGCGGATCGCAACCGGGGCGACCGGGGCGGTGGCGGAGATCGCCTGCTCCAGCCCCGC
>DAHWQF010000867.1 GCA_027334785.1 Acidimicrobiaceae bacterium | reverse complement strand
GAAAACCGCACGTACGGATTGAAAGGGGGATGGGGAACCGGGCTCGCAAGAGCACCGCGCCCCTGACTACCAATGAACCTGGCCGAATGGGCTCAACTTCAAGGAGTCCATCCTCAAACCGCTTACCGCTGGTTCAGAGAGGGCACACTTCCCGTGCCTGCGGCCAGAGTGGGGCCTCGCATGATCTTGGTGGCCCCAGAGGCGGTCCCAGAGAGGAAGGTCGACGGGTTTGGGCTGTACGCCAGAGTTTCTTCTCATGACCAGAAAGCCGACCTGGACCGCCAGGTAGCCCGTCTGTCGGGCTGGGCGGCACAGGCTGGCGTCCCGGTAGTGCGGGTAGAAGCAGAAGTAGGTTCGGGGATGAACGGGGGGAGGGCGAAATTGCGCCGGCTGCTCTCCGACTCGAGGGGGCTCGGCTCGGCGCGCCGGCGTTCGCCCGGCGCCCTCTCCCCTTCCAAGTAGGCCTTGACCGTACGACGGTCGCGGCCGAGGTGACGGGCGATCGCGGAGTACGACCACCCTCGTTTCCTGAGTGCATGTGCTTCCACGTCTTCTCCATGTGTGAGCATGGCCTTGGGCTCCTTCCATTGCATGTGGTGACGGACACCCCAAGCATGGAAGGGGCCCGATAGCCGATTGGTGGACCCTTCCTCTACGCCCACCAAGGCACTCAGGCCTGTACAAGTTCAGTGATCGACTCTGTACATGCTCACGCGATCCTCAACACGATGCGCGGACGCGCCCTGCTCACCAACGGCGAGGTGGTAGCCGCTCTCGTCGCCAACCGCCTCTGCGGTCCTGCA
>DAHWQF010000866.1 GCA_027334785.1 Acidimicrobiaceae bacterium | reverse complement strand
TCCCCGACGATTGCTGTCCTTGCAGTACACGATCTTCGTCTTGTCGGGGTGGAGCCGCAGGCCCACCTCACCCATCCGCTCGGCGATCCGGTCCCGCACGTACTCGGCCTGCTGACGCGACGTGCAGTGCACGACGGCATCATCCGCGTAGCGCTCGCAAGGGCAGCCCGGAAAGTTCCGGACCATCCACATGTCGAACGCGTAGTGCATGAACAGGTTCGCCAAGACCGGCGAAGCCGCCGATCCCTGCGGAGTCCCCATGGTTCGCTCGACAATGGTGCCGTCGGCAAGCTGCAGCGGGGCGGCGAGCCACCGCTTAACATACAGCAGGACCCAGCGGGTATCGGTGACAGTCTCCACCGCCTTGACAATGAGGTCCCAGGGCACGGTGTCGAAGAACTTCTGGACATCCAAATCGATGATCCAGTCGAACTTCCAGCACCGCTTCCGGCACACCTCCAGCGCATCATGGGCTTTCTTTGCCGGCCGATAACCATAAGAGTCGGGGTGGAACCTCCGTTCCACCTCGGGCTCTAGGTACTTGGCTACCACCGTTTGGGCCACCCTGTCAGCGACAGTCGGTACGCCTAAGATTCTGGTTCCTCCGCCGTGGGGCTTCGGTATCTCCACTGCCCGCACCGGGGGCGGGAAGTACGACCCCGAGCTCATCCGATTCCACAGTTCGGCCGAATTCGGCCGAACTGTGGTTATGCCGAGCCGGCGGTTATGCCGAACCGGCGGTGACCGTGAGGCGTTGTCGCTGGTCACGGCCGTGGGCGCTGGCTAACAGTTCGGCATAATCG
>DAHWQF010000865.1 GCA_027334785.1 Acidimicrobiaceae bacterium | reverse complement strand
CCGAAAGGTGGTGCTCAGCTACGGGCCGGGGTGTGGGAGCAGGACCTTGTGGGAGGGCGGGACCGGGTGCGAGGGCAGCTCCACAGTAGGAGAGCTCGGGTAGCGGAGCCACGCGGCGGCTACGAGGAGGCCAGCAACGGCGGCAACGCTCACGACGGTGCGCGCTAGGCGTAGCTCGACCCGTGGCCGCTCTCCGCTCTCGAGCGCGTCGAGGCGTTGGGAGATGAGGTCCTTGGTGGCCATGGCGGCCGAGCCGGCCGGGACGGGATGGCCGAGGACTTCGAGCAGGGCGGTGGCAAGGGCCGCTTTACCGCTGTAGCGCGCCGCGCTCGCGTCGGCCGATACTTCGTTCTCGACCCTGGTCGCATCGGCCAGGTCGCGAAGCGACGGGAGGAAGAAGAGGCCGCAGGCCGCGCTTTTCGCCAGGGCATAACGGAGCGGGTCACGCCGGCGGCGATGGGCGAGCTCGTGGTCGACCACGGCTCTTAGGCCTGGTTCGGCCAGGCGGGAGACGAGGCCCGAGGAGACGACGACCGAGGGCCTGAGGAGGCCGACGCAAAAAGCCGTGGGCTCGTCTTGGGCGATGACAACGAGCCACTTCGGGCTCACATTGGGGCCGATCGAGGAGGCGAGGAGGGGGATGGTGTTGACAGCCCGGCGGGCGCAGTCTCTCTTGGCCTGCCCGGTAGCCACGGCTATGGCGACGAAGCTACGGGCAAAGAGGGTGACCGAGGCGGTTACGAGCAGCCCGAGCAGGACGGCCGGGACCAGCGTGTGGTGGCCCACCAGGGCGATGGGCATCGGGC
>DAHWQF010000864.1 GCA_027334785.1 Acidimicrobiaceae bacterium | reverse complement strand
GAGGCACGGGGCGGGCCTTCCACGTGCTTCATGGGGCCAGGGCTCATCATCTGGCCGGTCGAAGGCCTCGCCGAAGCCGCCCGCACCGTCGGGCGGTCGACCGCGAAGATCGGCAAACCCCTGCCCCGCCGGCCCTTCCGCGGGCACCTGACCGTAGCTCGCGCCCGCGGCGAAGCGGACCTGCGCCAAGCCGGCCAACTGCTCGCGCCCTTGGACATGTCCTGGAATGCGGGTTCGCTGTCGTTGGTCAAGAGCGAGCTCCACCCCCACGGGGCCAGGTACACGGAGGTCGCGGTCTTCGCCTTCGGGCGCCAGACACCTGAGTAGCAGGCGCCTGAGTAGCAGCCCCGCTAAGAGCCCGGGCATCCACCACCGAACTTATGTTTGCCGCTAGGCTCGGCGTGAGTTACACTTATGAAGTTCGTACTCGACCAGCCAGAAGGCCACCTGCCACCCGCCGGCACCGGCACGTCGCCGGCCCCCGCCGGCGAGTGGCGGTCACACCCCCTTCGTAGTGTTGCCCGCAGCCAAATAACCACACCAAAAACGAGCGAGAGGATGTCCCAGGTGGAACGTGACAAAGCACTCGAGATGGCCTTGGGCCAGATCGAAAAGCAGTTCGGCAAGGGCGCCATCATGCGGATGGGCGAAAACGTCCACATGCAGGTCGAGGCCGTCTCGACCGGTGCCCTTTCCCTTGACTTGGCCCTCGGCATAGGGGGCCTGCCCCGCGGCCGCGTAGTCGAGCTCTTCGGGCCAGAGTCGTCGGGCAAGAGCACCTTGGCCATGCACGTGGTCGCCGAGGCGCAG
>DAHWQF010000863.1 GCA_027334785.1 Acidimicrobiaceae bacterium | reverse complement strand
GGCCGACCGCCCAGCACCCCGCCCGGGCCCAGCGCAAAGGGCGCTACGTCGAGCTGTCGGGCACCCACCCCGCCCGGATGCTCCCCGCCATCGCCCAGCGAGCGATCGCCACCTACAGCCGTCCCGGCGACCTCGTCGTCGACCCGATGTGCGGGATCGGCACCACCTTGATCGAAGCCGTCCACTTGGGCCGTGACGCGATCGGCGTCGAGTACGAACAGCCCTGGGCCGAGCTCGCCCGAGGGAACCTCGCCCATGCGAGGTCTGAGGGTGCCACCGGGCACGGCGAGGTGATCTGCGGAGACGGCCGCCACGTCGCCTCCCTCGTCGACCCGGCCGCACGCGGTCTCGTCGCCCTCGTGCTCACCAGCCCGCCGTATGGGTCCTACCTCCACGGCCAGGTGAAGGCGATCCCCGGGGTGGGCGTGCGAAAGAGCCACGACCGCTACTCGACCGACCCGGCCAACCTCGCCCACGTCGGCCTCGACCGGCTCCTCGACGCCATGCGCACCGTGCTTGCCCAAGTCGTCGGGTGGCTCCGGCCCGACGGGGTCGTCGCCATGACCGTGCGGCCCTGGTGGGCAGCCGGCGAGCTCATCGACCTCCCCGGTGCGCTCGCCCGTGTCGGAGAGGAGGCCGGCCTCGTGCTCTTCGAGCGCAACGTCGCCCTCCTGGCCGGCCTCCGAGACGACCACCTCGTCCCCCGGCCGTCGTTCTTCGGCCTCGACCAGGTCCGCCGGGCCCGGGAACGGGGCGTGCCCCGTACGGTCACGGCCCACGAGGACCTCCTCTGCTTCCGGCCGACGTCGTGAC
>DAHWQF010000862.1 GCA_027334785.1 Acidimicrobiaceae bacterium | reverse complement strand
GGGGGCCCGTCTGGTTCCATGAGATGGCTGTCTCGTTCTTCCCGCAGGTGGTGCCGCTCGGGACGACCCGGAGTGCGCCGGCATGCTGGTCCTCATGGCTGCGGTGCCCACCCTTGGGCCCGTGGCCGGTGGCGTTCTGGTAGCAGCCGTTGATCACGCCGCCCGGCCCGGGGATGGTGCCGCTGGCGAAGGCGATGCCGGCACCGAGCGATCCCAAGACGAGGACCGACCCGCCGGCCGCCGCGACAGCTGTCTTCTTGGTCAGCCTCCGTGACCGGCGAGCAACGGTGTTAGGCGCGGCGCCCTCCCGATTCTGTTGTCTCATTTATGCCCCCTCCTTGTGCCCGTGGGATGCCCTCCGGCCCCACCCCTGTTGGCCTGTGCCTGTCGATGGCCAGCACCCCCTCCAGATGGGAGGCTAGACTGGCTCGGCGGGCGGAGTCTAGGGTGTCTCGACAGCCTGGGCAAGCTGCAACCATCCGGACAACGCCGTCGGGGCTGTCGCAGGGGCCGAGAACCGGGTCCGGGTGACCCGGCCGGCTCATCGATGCCCACGTCATCGATGTCCAGGTCGAGGATCATCATGCCCTCGAGCCCGAGCGGGTCGCTGCCCCTAAACGGTGTCGCCGCCGTGCCGGGGTCGGGGAGCATCACGCTGTCGGTCCTCGACTCGACCATCGCCGCGCAGAACGCCGTCGCCGTCGGGTCGCCCTCGGGCGCGGCCAATAGCGTGTCGGTGACTACCAGCGCTTCATCCAGGGCTTCTTGCACGTGCGCGACAAGAAAGTCCGCGGCGCTGTCGACGAGGCGCTC
>DAHWQF010000861.1 GCA_027334785.1 Acidimicrobiaceae bacterium | reverse complement strand
CGAGGTTCTCCAACCGTCACCCGGCCAAGGGCACAATGGCAGCGCGACGCCTTACAAGTTCGCGACCTGCGCCCTCCCAGCCCCTGGGTGCGCCTGCGGGCCAAGACCGTCCCCGACGCCCGCAAGCAGGCGAGCCGGGACGCTTGCCGGTGCCGTGGGGCGGCCCGTGGGCAACGCAGCGACGCAGAGGACGAGGGGCGGCGCTGAAGCTGGGCGCAATGGCAGCGCGACGCCTTACAAGATCGCGACCTCCTCAGCAGTTGCCGTGGCCCTATGTGCTCGGCA
Source organism: Acidimicrobiaceae bacterium (assembly GCA_027334785.1). Taxonomy (GTDB): domain Bacteria; phylum Actinomycetota; class Acidimicrobiia; order Acidimicrobiales; family Palsa-688; genus JAJZYO01. The sequence goes on along the minus strand of DAHWQF010000861.1, from coordinate 530 downwards.
CCTTCCGGTTGCGGGTCACTGTCGAATCGCTGGAGGCAACCGGTGCCTGAGGGGCGCAAAGAAGTCGAGGACTGGTTGGCCGGCCGCGGGGCGGTCCTGGTCGCCGTCCTGTTGGGCGCACTGGTGCTCGTCGCCATCTTGTCGCTTGTGCTCTGAAGGCTTCCCTGTCACACCCCTGCCGATGGACGACGCAGTGACGCCACAGACGAGTGCCGCTGCCCCAGCGGGTGGCCCGGTCGCGACGCCGCAGCTAGTCCAAGCCGGGGAGGGCGTCGGGATGGCCCTCTTCGGCGACTGGCTCGTCTTCTCTGATGTCGGGCACCTGCGCCGACGCGCCTTGTCGCCGTCGGCGATGCTGGCCCTCGACCGCTGCCCGGGCCGCTGGGCAGCCGAGGCCACCATCCCCCGCCCCGAGAGCCCCTTCGGGGCGGCCGAGCTCGGCACCGCAGCCCACGCCGTGCTGGAGGCGGTCCTGTCCCTGCCGCCTGAGCGGCGCAACGAGGACGCGGCCTGGGGCGCCGTGGCGGCAC
>DAHWQF010000860.1 GCA_027334785.1 Acidimicrobiaceae bacterium | reverse complement strand
CGTGCGCTGAACATCGATTCGCCGGAGAACATGCCGCCGCTGGCCACGCCGTACAGCCCGCCGACCAGACGCGCGTCGTCCCACACTTCGAACGAATGCGCGTAACCGAGCTGGTGCAGCCGCAGATAGGCGCGGCGCATGGCCGGGATGATCCAGGTGCCGTGCTGGCCGGCGCGCGGCGCGGCACAGGCGGCGATCACCCGAGCGACCGGCGTCGACCTCGGCAAGCGCCAGGTGGAAGCCCTCGCCCGCAGAGCTGCTTTCGACGTCGAGGTCTTCTACGACAACAAGCGCCGCGAGCCCCACAGCGAGGCCGACGTGCTCGTCATCTCTGCTGACGGCAAGGGGATCGTGATGCGCCCCGACGCCCTGCGCCCTGCCACCACGGCCGCCGCCCGCGCGGACAAGCACAAGCTGAAGACGAGGCTCTCCAAAGGCGAGCAGCGCAACTCGAAACGCATGGCCGAGCTCGCCGTCGTCTACGACGCCACCCCGGTGCCACGCACCCCGGGCGACGTCTTCGCCCGAGCAGACGACGGGAAGAAGGCACCGGCACCGGTGGCCAAGGGCAAGTGGCTCACCGCGAGCGTCGTGGACAGCGCCAAGGAGGTCATCGCCACCGCCTTCGACGAGGCGGAGCGCCGTGACCCCGAGCACCTGCGCCCCTGGGTCTGCCTCGTCGACGGCGCGAAGCACCAGATCGACGTGATCCGCGCCGAGGCACGCCGTCGCGGGGTCGAGGTCAGTGTCGTCTGTGACTTCATCCACGTCCTCGAGTACCTCTGGGGTGCTGCCTGGTGCTTCTTCGACGAAGG
>DAHWQF010000085.1 GCA_027334785.1 Acidimicrobiaceae bacterium | reverse complement strand
GGGGTGAAGTGACGGGGCCGGCGACCGGGCGTCAGCTGACCCGCGACGCCCCCCGCCAGGCAAGCGGCTCAGGCGCCTGAGCTGGCCGGCGCCTTGGCGCGGAGCACCTCGATGAACGCCCGCATCCACGAGGGGTGGTCGGGCCACGCTCGGGCCGACACCATGAGCCCGTCCACCACCGCGGCTCCGTCCACGAACTCGGCGCCGGCGCCGGCGACGTCTGGAGCGAGGGCCGGGTAAGCAGCAGTTCGCCGCCCCCCGAGCACGCCCGCGGCCGCCAGCGCGAGCGGAGCATGGCAGATCTCTGCCACCGGCTTGTCCGCCTCGAAGAAATGGCGCACGATCCTTTGGAAATCGGGGTCGTTGCGGATGTACTCGGGCGCGCGGCCCCCAGGCACCACCACGGCGACGTAGCGGCTCGGGTCGACGTCTTTGAAAGCGAGGTCGGCGGGCCAACTGTAGCCGGGCTTCTCTGTATAGGTGTCGTAGCCCTCCTCGAAGTCGTGCACCACAAAGTGCAGCTTCTTCTTGCTCGGTGCGGCGATGTCGACCTCATAGCCCTCCTCGAGCAGCCTCTGGTACGGGTACATGACTTCGAGCGACTCGGCCGCGTCCCCCGTCAGGACCAACACACGTGCCACCTTCGGGCCTCCTTCTCCGAGCAGTGCAGTGGCTCTTTCCCGCGCCAGAGTACACCCGGGCCCACCGTCTCGTGGCGGGCTGGTTGGCCTCATCTCGTAGCTCCCACTTGAGCGTCAGAGGGTCTCCGGCCCACCAAAAAGGGGTCGCTACGGCCAAGGGTGGGCTACGATCTGGTCGTGGACCCCCCTGGCCCGCGCCATATCCCCCGTACCTCCCGGACGGGCCGCTCCCGGGTGTCTTGCCGGCGTTGGGCGGTGGCTGGACTAGCCGGCGCCTCCCTCGCCGGGGGGCTGGCTGCCCCGGCAGCCGCAGCGGCACCGGGCCCTTCGACAACTCCAGCGGCGGTGCGACCCGCGAGCACGAGCGGCACTTTCACCTGCAACCTGGTCGGCAAGGACATCGTCACCGGCACCCCGGACGTGGCGGCGAGCGCCGTCCCTGCCATCCGCTCGGTGCAGCTCACGCCCTATTTAGGGGGGTTGTTGGTCCGCTACCGGTTCCGTTCGGGCTTTGCGCTCGCGCCCGAAGGTGTCTACTTCGCCTGGTCCGTTTACGTGTACCGTCACCGCGCCGACGCCAACAACTCGGTACTCGCCGTGCAACTCCAGATCGAGGACCGGGGCAAGGGCTGGGAGCCGAGTGGGTGGAGCGTGCTGGCCTCGACTTATTACCAGGCCCAGCCGGTCGCCGGCCAGGTCCGCACCGACAAGGCGCGCGACGACATCGCCACCTTTTTCCCTGCCGGGTTCGTCAACTTGAAGCCGCCTTTTTACTGGTACGCGAGCCAGGAAGTGTTCCGCGCTTACCTGCCCAAGAAGTCCAAGACGGCGCACCAGGACTGGAGCGTCAACGGGTCGATCGCGAACGACTGCCCGAGCGGGGTGCGAGCCAGCGCCTTCAGCCTCCCCTACGCGGCCAAGCTGCTCGTCGCCCCCTAGTGCGGCGAGAGCTTCACTGCGCCGGCCGCGAGTTTTTCGTTCGCGGGACTAGGTCAGCTCTCGGTGGCCACGAAATGACCGGCTTCGCACTCCTGAAGAGGCGGTGCCGGGTAGGCAGAAAGCACTGCACTGGGGCTCTTCTTGGCCTTCGGGCCGCGACGCTGCCAAGGCGCGTCCTCGAGCTCCATCAAGCTCGGCCGCCCGCCAGCGGTTTTGGTGACGCTCGAGAGCGGGCCGCCGCTCCCTCCCCTCCCCTGTCGCAGGGGGTGGAGCGGACTTTTCGAGTAGCGCCCGACCTCGTCGTGCGCTATTTTCCCGTTGCTCGACCCGGCACGCACCTCCCCGGCCGGGATAACGGTGGCGCCCGCCCCCAGCTCTCCCCACTTCTTGTGCAGTTGCGGGACGGCCGCCAACAGGCTCTTGGTATAGGTGTGCTGGGGGTTGCCTAAGACCTTGGGCGTCTCTCCCATCTCGACCACAACCCCCTGGCGCAGGATGACGGTCTGGTCGCTTATGTAGTTGCCGAGCGAGAGGTCGTGGGTGATGAACAAGATGCCGAGGCCCCTCCTCTTCAAGTCGACGAGAAGGTTGAGCACGTCGACCCGAGTCGAGGCATCGAGCATACTTATGATCTCGTCGGCTACCAAGAGCCGCACGTCGAGCAGGAGGGCCCGGGCAATGAGCAGCCTCTGCTGCTGGCCGCCCGAAAGCTGGTGGGGGAACTTGTTGAGGACATCACCGGGGTTGAGGGTCACCGACTCGAGCGCGGCTTCCACTTTTGCCTGCCAGTCCGTGCCTCTGACCCCTGGGAAGTACACGCTCTTCACCATGTCGAAGACCCGGTCGGCCTTGTAAAGGGGGTTGTAGGAACTGAAGGGATCTTGGAACACCCCCTGTACGCGGCGGTAGTAGTCGCGCAGGCCCGCCTTGCCGATCGCCGAGATGTCCGTTCCCTCGAAGCGCACCGTCCCCGACGTGGGCGGGACGAGATGGAGGATTATCTTGCCGAGGGTCGACTTACCGCTACCGCTCTGGCCGATGAGCGAGATGACCTCTCCCTTGTCTATGTTGAAGCTCACCTCGCGCAGGGCTGGCTTCAGTTCGCCACCAAACGTGCCCGTCTTATAGACCTTCGACACCTTGTCGAGCTCGAGCAGGCTCATGGTTGCCCAGTCCCTTGGCCTGTCCACTCCCCCGGGCCGGGGCTCACCGCAGAAGTCGGCGACGCCAACTGGGCACCCGGCCGCGGGACGGCCGGCACTTCGCTGCCGGCTCCTGGCCCGGCTGGGCCCTCGGTGCCCGGCTGGTCCGCCTCGGCCAAAACGCTTGTCCCACCGATATCACGCACCGCCTTCCAGCAAGCTACCTCGTGGCCAGGCCGCAATTCCATAAACGGTGGATCTTGGGAGCATTTCTCGAACGCGAAGGGGCAGCGTGCCCCGAACCGGCAGCCCGCCGGCGGGTGCAACAGCGACGGGGGCCGCCCGGGTATGCCGGCGAGGGGGGCATCCTCGTAACGGACGCCTACCTCTGGTAGCGAGGCGAGCAAAGCCTGGGTGTAGGGGTGGAGCGGCTCGCCCACGACCGTCGCGGCCGGGGCCTTTTCGACGAGCTTGCCTGCGTACATGACGGTGATCGTGTCTGCCACCTGGGCCAGGATGGACAGGTCGTGGGTTATCACGATGATGGTCTTTACAAACCGCTCGTCGCGGAACTCCATCAGCATTTCCCCGACCGCTCGTTGGGTCGAAACATCGAGGGCCGAGGTCACCTCGTCGGCAACCAGTAGCGACGGGTCGAGCAAGGTCGAGATCACCATGGTCGCCCTCTGGCGCATACCGCCCGACAGCTCGAAAGGGTACATGCCGAGCACGCCTTGGGGGAGGCCCACCAGGTCGATGCGCCGCTTGAGCTCCTCCTCGACGCTGTCGTAGCGGACTCCGCGGGACTTGAGCAGTTCTGCTGTCATCCTGCCGACCTTGCGGGTCGGGTTGAGAGCGCTCATGGCGTACTGGGGGATGATCGAGACCCGCTTCAAGCGGTACCTACCCATAGCCCGCTGGTCCGAGATGGGGAGCACCTCGCCGTCGAGCCTCACGGTCCCTCCGGCGTGCTTCATCCTCCCCTCGAGATAGACCAGGCTGTTGCCGAGGGTGGACTTGCCGCAACCCGACTCGCCCGCCAGGCCCATTATCTCCCCGTCATCGACCGCGAAGCTCACCCCGTCCACCGCACGCACGTCCCCGCGCAACGTCCGGTAGGAGATCTGGAGCTTGTCGACCTCGAGCGTCATGTCGCCCTCAGCCTCGGGTTGAAGACCTCGTCCAGGCCGACGTTGGCGACCAGCAACGCGGCCACGATGATAGTGATGACCGCGCCCGGCGGTATGAACCACCACCACACGTGCAACTGCAGCGCGCTCCAGAGCATCGCCTGGTTCATCATGGTCCCGAGCGACACGGTATTGGTCGGCCCCAGCCCGAGGAAGTCAAAGTTGGCGGCGAGGAGGATGGAGCTTCCGAAGAGCAGGATCAACACCAAGAACAGGTACGACGCCATGTTAGGGGCGATGTCTTTCACGATGATGCTCGTGGCCCTCCTGCCTGACAGCTTCGCCAGGTCCACGAAGTCCCGCTCCCTGAGCGTGAAGGTCTGGGCACGCACCGCCCGGGCCACCCAGGGCCAGGTGGTGACACCGATGAACACACCCTCGAACAAGATCCCCCTGGTCTTCAAGTAGGCGCTGATCACGATCAACAAGACGAGCGAGGGGATCATGACGATGATATTGGTGAACACTTGGAGCACCTCGTCGAGCACTCCCCCCCGGTAGCCAGCCGAAAAGCCGATCGCCATGCCCACTATGGCGGCGAACAGCCCGCCCAGGAAACCTACCAAGTAGCTGTCACGCAGCCCGTAGAGCAGCTGCGAGAACACGTCCTGGCCGAAGTACGTGGTGCCCATGAGGTGAGCCCCGCTGGGGCCGAGATTCGGCCGAGCGACAAACTTGCTCGGGTTGTACGGTGCTATTGCCGGCCCGATGATCGCCAGCACCACGAACACAAGCTCGACACTCATCCCCAACAGGAGCTTTTTGTTGCGCAAGGCGAAGTACAAAAACTCCCAGCGCCGGCCTCCTGTGAACTGGCGCGGGCCAACCCCTAGCCCGCTTGGCGCCCCCACCACGGGGGCACCAGCCGCCACCGTCGCACGTGCCTCAACTCCCCCGCCCGCGATGCTCCCCACAGGACCAAGCACGGGCTCGCTCCCAGCCCCTACCTCCTCGGTCGAGCTGGACCCGAGGCTTGACGCCTCCTCGACTCCGGCAGCGGGCCCGATCTCCCCTGGGCTGGCTGTCATGCCTGTGCCCCTTGCATGCTTAGGCGCGTGCGGGGGTCGACCAACACGTAAATGATGTCGATCAAGAAGTTGGCTATACAAACCCCGACGATGATGAACAAGAAGATCCCTTGCAACAAGAAATAGTCCTCGCCTGAGATAGCCTTGAAGATCAGGTTTCCGAGGCCAGGGTAATTGAACACGACCTCGGTGACGATGTTGCCCCCTATCACCACCCCGAGCTGGAGGGCGAGGCCCGACAGCTGCGGCAGTACCGCGTTACGGTAGGCGTAGCGGCGCACCAGCCTCTCAGAGGCGCCAAGCGAGCGTAGGTAACGGCTGTAGTCGGTCTCCAACTCATAGATCACAAGGTTGCGCATGCCGATCGCCCAGCCGCCGAAACTGACGAGGAACACGGTCATGAAGGGGAGGAACCAGTGGGAGATGAGGCTCCACACAAACGACCAACTGGCGTTGGGCACCATCCCCTGGGCGTAAGCGCCCCCGATCGGGAACCACCGGTAATAAGCGCCCAGGAAGAACGCCATGGCGAGAGCTAGCCACGCGTAAGGCATGGCCTGGAAGAAATACCCGACGGGCAGGATGGTGTTGTCGAGTGCTTTGCGCCGGGCCGCCATAGCGCCTACTCGGTTGCCAAGCACGTAGCTCAGGGTAATGGCGGGGACCAAAAGAGCTAGTGTGTAGGGGACCGCCGAGAAGATCACGTGGCTCACCGGCTCGGGGAACTGGGTGTAGCTCACGCCGAAGTTCCAGTGGATCACGCCGTTCCAAAAGTTGAGGTACTGTTTCCACACCGGCACGTTGAGCCCGAACGCCTTGGTGAAAAGCTTGTTGAGAGCCTCCCACGCCCCGGGCGACTGGAGCTGGAACTTGGCCACGTAAATCTGCACCGGGTTGCCCGGCATCAAGCGGGGGATGCCCCAGTCGATGGTCGCGCCGAGGAAGAAGGCGAGCACGTAAGTGCCGAGCTTCCTTGCAAAGTAGCCGATCATCGAAACTCCTGACGTAAGGACATGGGCAAGGTCTTTTGATGGGGGCGGGCCCACCGCCCACTAGGGGCAGCGGGCCCGCGTGCCTGGGCTCTAATCCTGGTTGTGCCCGAGCGCCTAAGCCGGCTTCAGGTTGGCCAGGGCGTAAATCGTGGTCATAGCACCGAGCCAGCCGTGCCACATTATGGGCGTGTACTGGTCAGTGGGGCTGGTGCTCGAGGGGTAGTTGGTCCAGTACTTGGTCTGGCCCTGGAACCACGCCCCGTTGTACCAAAGCGGGATGACCGGCAGGGATTGGAGGAACCGCTGCTCCAGCTGGGAGTAAATGCTCTTCAGCTTGGCGGTGTTGCTCAAGGGGACCGTAGCTGCCTGCTGGACGAGCGACCACGCCGTCTTGTCGGTGTAGCGCGCCCAGTTGAGGGTGGCGGACTGCTGCTTCAGGATCGGCAGGTTGTAGATGCGCTGGAAGTAGCTCCACGGCGTGGCGTCGATCCCAGCATTGTTGTCGAGTGCCATGTCGTAGGTCCCATTGATGAGGTCGCTCTCACGGGTCGCGTACTGCGGGTAGGTGGGCGTGACGTGGATGCCGATCGCGTTGAGATCCTGTGCGATCACGTCGATCCCGGCCATCCAGTCGGTCCAGCCGTTGGGGACCTCGAGGGTGAGCTTCTGGCCCTTGTAACCCGATTTCTTTAGGAACTGCTTGGCGAGGGCCGGGGAGTACTTGAAGCCGTACTTGGACTGGACGCTGTTGTTGACATAGGACTTGAGGCTCGGCAGGAGGCCGACCGGGCTCGCCACCTGGACGGTGCCCGCGTAAACGCTGCTCTCGATCTGTTGGGTGTTGATCGCGTGCGCGACTGCTTGGCGGAAATTAGCGTTGTTCATCGGGGCCTTGGTGGTGTTTAGGTCCAGCCAGACCGTGTTAGCCGACAGCATGTAGGGCTTGGTCGGGTAGTAGGTCTTGATGCCGTACCCGCTGTTGCCACCGAGCGCGCCGTTAACGAGAGCCGAGATGCCCGGGAGGAAGTTGTTGCTCCAGTCGATGTTGGTGGCAAGCAGCTGCGAAAGCTCTTGGTTGTTGGTGCTGTTCTCCTCGTCGCAGAGGTACTTGAACCTAAACTTGAGGCCAAGCTGTGCCGTGCCCCACCAGTGCGGGTTGACCGAGAAGCAGGCCTGCGTGTTGGTGGTGCTGGCGAGGAGCATCGGGCCGGTAGCCACCGGTGAGGTGTTAGCCGTCGTCAACTGGTCCGTGGTGGACAGTTTCGACCAGGTCGAGGCCGGGAGTATGGGCGCGTTCCAGAGGAAGTCCTGCCATGAGGTGTAGGCAGGCGTTTTGCTGAAGTGCACCGTCACCGTGTCGCCGCTCACGCTCACGCCCTGCACCGTGCTCACGTTGGCGTTCCAAGGGTCAGCCGCGTTGTTCTTGGCCAGGTTGATCGAAAAGGCGACATCCGCGCCCGTGAGGGCGCCCTTGACCGCACCGCTAGGGCTCGCCACCCACTGTACGCCCGAGCGCACGTGGATGACATAGTTGGTGCCTTGCCAACCACCGCTCTTGGCCAGCCAAGGGATGTACTTGTTGTGGATCGGGTCGTAAAGGAAGAGCGGTTCGTACAATAGCCCCGCCGTCCCGGTGTAGAGGCTACCCAGGTCATTGGGGTTGAAGTTGTTGGGCGGGTTGTAGGCCGTGCCGCTCGTGTACAGCGTCTCGTTACGGGGGTACGTAGCCTGCGCACCAGCGCTGGCGCTGGACGCCATGTTGATGAGCGGCGCCACGAGGGCCGCCGCCGTGAAGGCGGTGCCCAGACGGACCGCCCTCGTCCTTTTGGTCATTTCAACTGCTCCTTGTCTAGTTTGTTGCCTATTGGCCTTGGTCAGGAGGCTTTGGGGCCAGCCGGCACCGCAGAGCACGGTGGCGGCGGGGACGCACGAGCCATGGCGCGACGACGCGGTCGGCAGTCCTCCTACCCCCTGCAAACTTGCTCCAGCTCATGGCATCCCCCGGCACCTTGTTCTGAACCGGTTAAGGCCGAACACCTCTAACAATAAGCACACGATAAGCCACACGCAAGTCATCCTTAGTTGGACCTGCGAAAAACGGGCCCTAGGTCCCCAGTCCTTGGGCCCCAAGGCCCTTAGCGCGCTAGGGCCGACGGCCCCTGGCCACGGGTGGTGCCCGTGGCGAGGGCATCGGGGCTCAGGCGGCCCCCAAGCGGGGGCTGGCGGGCCGCCGGCCGGGCTCAGCCCGGCGGCGGCCCGGTGCTCGCCCGCACGACCAGGGTCGGTTCCGCTGGCCCGGCCGCGTCCGGCGTGAAGTCGTTTACCCTGTGGTGCCCGGCTACCCCGTGGTGCCCGGCCGCCTCGTCTATGAGCTTCACCAGGGCGTGCGCCGCAGTTGCCCCGAACGCCTCGACGTCCCACGAGGAGGCAGTGAGCGAGGGGCGCACAACCTCGCAAAGGATCGAGTCCTCCAAGGACACGATCGAGACGTCCTCGGGGACGGCCAGGCTGGCCTCTTGGAGCACGCCCAAGCCGGCCACGGCCATCATGTCGTTGTCGTAGACGATGGCGGTCGGGACAGGGCAACGCTCGACCAGCTTCTTCGTCGCGGCAGCAGCAGCTTGGGTCGTGTAGTCCGTGGAGAGGGCCGTTCCCATGGCACCCGCCCTAGCCAGAGCCTCCCGGAAGGCCCGAGTGCGGGTCTGGGTGTGGGCAAAGGCGGCGGGGCCTGCCACCCGGTCGATACGGCAGTGGCCGAGGCGCACCAGGTGCTCGACTATTTGACGGATCCTCTGGGTGTCGTGACCTGGGAAATAAGGCAGCTTCCCGGTCGGCCCGGGGCCGCCCACGATCACCGCGGGCAAGCCGAGCTGCTCCACCACCGGCACCCTCGGGTCGACGACCCGGAGGTCGACAAGGAGCACGCCGTCTACACGCCGTTCCGCCCACCACCGGCGCAGGGCGCGCATCTCGGCCTCGACGTCGTCCACCATCTGCAGCATGAGCGCTATCTGACGGGCGGACAGCTCGGCTTCGATCCCCGAGATCAGCTTAGGGAAGAACGGGTCGTAGGCAAGCAGGTGCGCCGGCCTGGCGACCGCCAGTCCGCACGCCCCTGCTCTTGACGCTGACAGGGCGCGAGCTGCCCGGTTGGGCCTCCAGCCGGCTTCCTCCGCGATCGCCAAGATGCGCCGGCGGGTGGGCTCCGAGAGGCCCGGGTTGCCGTTGAGGGCATAGGAGACCGACCCTTTCGACACCCCGGCCCGCTCGGCTATGTCTGCGATGGTGGGCCGGCGGGGGCCTGGCCCTGGCCTGCGTGGCACGGCCTTTTCTCTCCTGGTCGGGTGGCGGTCATGATACAGACCGGGAAACAGAGGCTCAAATCGCTAATGTTCGGGCCACACCGAGCCGATAAAGGACAAAGACCTGGCCATGCGATGTCTGGCACCTGCCAAGCGCCCTGCCCGGAGGCGGCGCACCCCCACGCTGCTGACCGGTACAGCCGCGTTGCTCTGCGCCGCCTGGACTTTCCCCGCGTCCAGCGCGCCAGGCCATGCCCCGGCTCCCGCCGTCTCGCCCGGGGGTGTCCGCGACGGCGCCACCGCTGGTACGGTGGCGCTCGGCCCAGGGCAGGTACCAGCCAGCGAGGAGTCGAGCAACTGGTCGGGCTATGAGGACACCGGCGGAGGGGCGGCATTCACCCAGGTGTCGGCCAGCTGGACCGTGCCGGTGCTCGAGCAAGGCATCACGGGTTCCTCGAGCACCTGGGTCGGCATCGACGGCACCACCACTCCGGATCTCATCCAGGCAGGCACGGAGCAGGACTGGACCGTCTCGGGGCCGCTCTACTACGCGTGGTACGAACTGCTGCCCGGCACCGCTGTCGACTTGGGACCAGTTAAGCCCGGCGACCGCGTTTCTGCCAACATCGAAGAAACCGCCACCGGGAAGTGGACCATCTCGATCACGGACTCGACCAGCGGTTCTTCCTGGACCGAGCAGGTGCGGTACAACGCCCCGGGTGGCAGCGCCGAATGGGTAGTCGAGGCCCCCAGTTCGGGCTCGACCGGCGCCGTCGAACCGCTTGCGGCCTTTGGCTCCGTGACCTTTTCCGCCCTCT
>DAHWQF010000859.1 GCA_027334785.1 Acidimicrobiaceae bacterium | reverse complement strand
CAGCTCAGACCGGCCCGTAATAGCGTGGTGGGGGTCGCTCGCAGCTACAACTGGTCCCATACTGTGCCTTGCTCACTGTGGTTGATCCAGGGAAGCGTGTTCTCGTCGTTGCCAAAACACGTCCCAGATCCCTGTAAGCGGGCATGGGCGCCCGTACGCCCCAGTGATGACCCAGGTGCAGTCGGGGTCGGTGGCGAAGGCGGCGGGGAGATCGGGGGCGGCGGGGAGATCGGGTGCGGCGGGGAGATTAGTTTCGGTGGGGCTATTGGCCCTCAGGCAAGCAGCCTGCACTCGCTTTCCTTTCCCTCACTTTTGCGACCCTGTTGTGGCTGCGGCCGCCGGCTTTCGACCACCAAGGCTCTGGCGGAGGCCGGCCCGGCCGCAACCGCGAAGGAGACGTCAGCCGTCCTTAGTGGAGAGCTTTGTCCAGCAAGGCAGCACACGCCATCTCGACACCAGCTGTCTAGCCACGACCGCGCCACCGCCGTTCGCCCTGAGCCTGAGCGCGTTGGGACCGTAGCGTGCCAAGACCGGCACGCGCCGCGAATGTGACTGGGGCCGCCCTGCCACCCCGTTACATGCGAGATCTCACACCGCCCGGGCCGGGCGCCGGCTCGTGCCAGGGCCCGGCTGCTTTCGGCGAAGGCGAGGTCACCGACGACGTGTTGCCGAACATGAGCGCTGCGCTCACGAGCGTCTGCGCCCGCGGCGTGTCTGCGCGAGACTCTGTCATGCGCTGGAACCTACCGCCCTCCGAAGTGCCCACCACCTGGTTCAACGTCCTGCCCCATCTGGCCGGGCAACTGCAGCCCCCGCTGCACCC
>DAHWQF010000858.1:287-826 GCA_027334785.1 Acidimicrobiaceae bacterium | reverse complement strand
AGAGCGTTGAACGCCAGCGCGTCGGCGGCCCAGCCCTTGCGCTCGCAGGTCACATACAGCCGGTAGGCGAGGTCGCGGGCGGCCTCGGCGAGACCGGCGGCCCCGGCCAGTACCCGGGCAGCCGCCTGTTCGCCGTCGGTCTCCAACGTGGCGATCAGCCGCTGGGTCAGCGCCCACACGTTCTCCACCCCTAGCTTGCGACCACCGTCGGCCTTCCCGTCCAGCATCTCGCGGCGGACCAGGCGCACCTCGCCGGCCCGGGAATGCACGATGCCGGTGTCTGCCAGGTGAGCGACCGAAGTTACCTTCGCCTTCGACAGTGTCTCGGCCTGGCCGTAACGGCCAGGCTCGAATCCGTACTGCTCGAACCACGCCACCGCCCAACGGGTCTCGGCGTCGAACTCGCCCTCCTGCTCGGCCAGCACCACGTCCAACGCCTCGTTGATCAGCCCGAGGGCAGTACGGACCCGCATCGGCGAGCCGTCGGACTCCACCACCTTGGCGTAGCGGGAGAACACCGCCATATTATTGATAAAAAA
>DAHWQF010000858.1:0-277 GCA_027334785.1 Acidimicrobiaceae bacterium | reverse complement strand
GCCTGCGCTAGGTCCACCGGAGCGACGTTGCCTTCCTGAAGCTCGCGCAGGGCGCGAGGGAGGCTCGCCTTGAGAGCAGCCAGGAAGCCCTTGCGATCGGTGATCCCCGCGTCGACCGCCCGGGGCCGGCAGACCAGCACGATCGAAGAGGCCAGCGCGTTGCTGGCCAGACCTCGCATCCGGTTACCCAGCTCGGTCCGCACCGGCCAGGTCCCTGTAATCGCGAAACCCGAGCGGAGCAGCCCCTCCAGCATGGTCTCCCAGCCGGTCGAGGCCA
>DAHWQF010000857.1 GCA_027334785.1 Acidimicrobiaceae bacterium | reverse complement strand
GTGCCGGGCCGGGGTGGTCGGGGAGTCCTGCCGTCGAGGCAGTCGGCTCAGGCAGCGGGCTGCACGGCGCCTGCCGCCAGGCCGTACCCGCCCGCCGGGGTGCCCTGGGGGCCGCCCTGGGGTGCCGACGGGAGCGGCGATGCCGGCGTCGGTGCAGGTCCCAGTGCCGTGCCGTCGTCGGTCAAGGTCCGCAGGAAATCGTCGCCCGTCTCGGCGATCTGGCGGGCGAGGTCCTCTTTGGAGGTGCCCTGGCGCTTGGTGTGGGCCTTCCCCAGGTACTCGTAGGGCCGGCCCGCCCGGGCAGCGGACTCCATTGCATGAGCCTTCAGCGCAGCCGACATCTTCGTCACGTAGCCGGCGAAGTCCTTCAAGAGCACGCCCTGGGAGTCCAAGAACATCTTCATGCCGTTGGGCTGGAAGAACCGGATGAGGTGGCCCTTGAAGATCAGCCGGTCGAAGCAGGTGAGCTTGCCGGTGATGCGGTCGTGGTGGACGATTGTGAACGCGGACATGGTCCCGTCGCCTCCTCGAGGTCTGCCTCTTGGTTGCAACGAGTAGTGAACCCCAAGGCAGGCGGCGCGGCCAGTCCGCCATCAGTCGCCGCTACGCTCGGCACTCGTCGGCGAGCCTCGGGGCCGGGTCCGTTCGATCCACGAGGGGTGCGAAGCACCCCGGCGGTGACGTCCACCGACGAGGTCTGGCCAGTGCGTGACGACCAGGGAGGTCAAGGGCACGGGAACAACCCGCCGGTTCCGCGTCAGCATCGCCAACCGAGCGGTGTGACCGGGCCCTTGACGGACCGGAGACCTCCGTGACGGCCACCATGG
>DAHWQF010000856.1:552-830 GCA_027334785.1 Acidimicrobiaceae bacterium | reverse complement strand
GCGCTCCGCTCGTCGGCGAGCATCTCGATCGCGTGCGCGGTGACGTCGGCGCTCGGGGGGTCGATGACGGCACCGAAGTCCGAGAAGGGCAGGTCGTAGAGGATCTCGCGCAGGTTGTCCGCGTCGAAAGCCCCCCAGCCGCCAGCCTGGGAGGCCATCCCCTGCACCCAGGCCACGCCTCTCCGAACGGCCGAGTCGACGGCCGCCTGGTCCGGGTGCGCGACCCGGCGCAGGGCCATCACCACCTCGGCGGTGTCGTCGACGTCGGGGTAGTTGTC
>DAHWQF010000856.1:240-542 GCA_027334785.1 Acidimicrobiaceae bacterium | reverse complement strand
GAACTCGAACGCCCAGCCCCCCGTCGGCACCTCCCGCCGGCGCACGGCCCAGTCCCCCCTGACGCGCACCTCCTCGCCGAGAAGCCAGCTCGCGGCGCGCACCAGCCGCTCGTCGTCGGCAGGGACCCCCGCGTCGCTCAGCGCGATCGTCGCGAGCGCCGTGTCCCACACCGGGGACTGGCAGGCCTCGATCATCCGCATGCCGTCCCGCCGGACCGTGAAGCCCTCCCAGCCGGCGATCGCCCGGGCGACCACCGGGTGGTCGAGCGCGTAGCCCCGAAGGTGCAGGGCGATGATCGAGT
>DAHWQF010000856.1:0-230 GCA_027334785.1 Acidimicrobiaceae bacterium | reverse complement strand
AGCTGCCGTCGGCCTCCTGGCGCCGCACGACCCAGCGCTCGGCGGCGGCAAGGGCGGCCTCTCGAAGCGTCGAGCGCACGATCCGCCGGCGCGCGAGCCGCTCGTAGCCGTGCAGCAACCGGTCGAGCAGCAGGAACCGGCCCTTCCAGTCCACCAGCGACGCCCGCCGCCGCCTCGGCGGACGGCCGGAGCGCAGCTCCTCGACGCCGAAGTCGACGGGGCGCACCGGC
>DAHWQF010000855.1 GCA_027334785.1 Acidimicrobiaceae bacterium | reverse complement strand
CTGGCGAGGCGTATAGGCACCCGACTCATCAAAAGTGCCCATCTCGGTGCTGCTGGCTTCGGCCACAGTAGCGCCGATCTGTGGGTTGGATTCGGACATGGGTTATCGGTTCTTCCTTGACATTTTTGGGTATAGCTCGACGTCGCGCCTCGCATGCTACACCTAGAACCAGCTCGTCCCCTCGCGCCCCTGGCCGGGCACCGCGCGGGTCACACCAGGAGGAACCTGCTCGGGCGCCCTAAGGTTACCAGTGTTGTGAGGCTGAGAGGTGGCGTGGCGGTTGCTGTCCTGGTCGTTTTGGCGTTGGCCCTGGCGGCCTGCGGGGGGACGAAGACCGCTAGCCGCGAGCGCGCGAGCTCCCGAAGGGGCCATGTTGCCGCTACCACCAACTCGACGGCTTCCGCCCACTCGACCGTCACCACCAACTCCACCGCCGCCACGCCGACGGTCCCAGGCAGCACGGTCCCGGCCAGGACGGTCCCGGCCGCGACGGTCCCGGCCGCGACGGTCCCGAGCTCCACAGTTCCAGGCACTTCATCAACTACTCAGAGCGTCGCTACCACCACAAGCTCGTCGACCGCTCGGCCGACTACAGCGGTCACCTCGGTCACGCCGAGCACGCTCGGGGGCGGCCAGCCAGCTGGAGGGCCGGTGCCCGCCGGCTTCGACCCCGTGTCGTTTACGGCCGTCTCGGCAAGCGAGTTTTGGCTGTTAGGCGAAGCGCCGTGTTCTAGCGCGGTTTGCACATCGATCGTGCGTACGACCAACGGTGGGGCAAGCTTTGTCGGTATCCCTGCGCCCGTGGCGCCGCTCGACCTTGGCTCTCCATCGA
>DAHWQF010000854.1 GCA_027334785.1 Acidimicrobiaceae bacterium | reverse complement strand
CCGCCACGACAGCATCCGCCAGTTTGCTCGGCAGGGGGAGCCGCCCCAGTTCGCCATTATGGGCACTAACGACAGCCGCGACCCGTTGCTCGGCGTTGTTCACACTGGGCAACGCCAGCTCGTACCCGAGGCCAGTCATGGCCAACACGGCGATGGGGAGCCCGATCGCAAGCGACACCCGCACCAGGCGCCGCTTCCATTTGGGCGGGCGGGGGCGAGCACCCTGCCCACCAGTTCCGTCGCCCTCGGCGCCGGCGACGTCAGCGTCAGCGGACGCTCCTCGGGCACCGGCCGCTACGGAGACGTTGGACTGGAGCTCTTCCGGTCTCACTTCTCGACCAGCTTGCCGCCCGGGAGCCGATCACGGCCTTCACCCCCCCGCCAGCCAGCGATTTCTCGGCGCGCTCGTCACGACCAGTCTCACAGCCGCCAGTCTCACTACCGCCTCTCCCACGTGCCCTGGACCGAGGGCCGGATCCCCCGCCAAGGGCTCGGCGACCTGCCGGCGCACGCGCGACAGGCCCGCGCCAATTCTTCACGAGACCTCGGCGCCGACTCCCTCCCCCCTCCCGCACGAGGCCGAGGAGGATGTGCTCGGTGCTCCCCGGGGCAGTTGGCCCCCGGGGATCTTGACATTCCGACTCTCCACACGACCTCCACGTCAGCTACACCGACTCTCGATGCCGGGGATGCAACGTAACGATGGTTTCGCTCAAGGAGAATTTTCATGGATGCCGCGATCGTAGTTAGTTGGAAATTGCCCTTCCCTGGTCGGGAAAAGGAGGCGCTGGACTATGCCCGGGAGGTTAACGAATATTGGGGCAACCTCGCC
>DAHWQF010000853.1 GCA_027334785.1 Acidimicrobiaceae bacterium | reverse complement strand
GGCGTCGTGGGAGAGACGGGTGACGTGCTCGCCATCCGTGCCCGGGGCGGCAACGCGAGCCCGAGGCGCAAGCTCGCCTCCTTCATCGACGAGTGCGTCGCTTCCATCCCGGCCGAGGCACGGCCGCTCTATGAGCTATGGATCCGCATCGACTCGGCCGGGTTCTCGAACAAGGTGGTGGAGACCTGCGTGGCCCACAAGGCGATCTTCACCATCACCGCCGAGCAGAACGCTCCGGTGCGTGAGGCCATCTGTGCACTCGCGATGGCCCCCGAGACATCCTGGACACCGGCACAGGACGTGGACGGCGAGCTCTCCGGCTCCGAGGTCGCCGAGACCACCTACGCCTTCTCAGGTCGTGACCTGCGCCTCGTCGTGCGCCGTCAGCGAAAGGCGGCCGGCGAGCAGCTGAGCTTCGACGACCTCGGCGGCTGGCGGTTCTTCGCCTGCATCACGAACGCGCCGACCAGCATCTCGGCGGCACAGATCGACCATCACCACCGCCTGCGTGGCGGAGCCGCCGAGGAGGCGATCCGTCAACTGAAGTCCGACTTCGCCATGAACCACGCTCCGGTGCAGAACTTCTTCGGCAACTGGCTCTGGTGGCTCGCCTCGGCGCTGTCGCACAACGTCGCCCGCTGGCTGCGGGTGCTGGCGCTTCCCGAGTCCTTTGCCACCTGCAGGGGCAAGCGCCTGCGCACGAGCTTTCTCAACGTGGCCGCCAAGGTGGTGCGCCGGGGGCGCAGGCTCCTCCTCCGGCTGCCCGCCGCCTACCGCCACGCCGAGGCGTTCATCGCCGCGCTGGCACGCCTGCGGGAACTGCCTCGCTTCGCCTAAG
>DAHWQF010000852.1 GCA_027334785.1 Acidimicrobiaceae bacterium | reverse complement strand
CGGCCTCGGCCTCGAACTCGGCGAGGTCAAAGTAGGTACGACCATCCTCCACGGCGACCACCAGCTCGGCGACGTCGGTTCCCAGCTGGATCGAGCTGATCCCGTGCCTGGCCGCCAACTCGGCCAGGAGACCGGCGTTCTGCCGGAGCAGGCGATCGTCGGCCGCAGGTAATGCCATAGGCCGCCAGTGTACGCGAGCGGGAGGGGAGGAGGCGCCCACACGGGGGAGGTGAGGGGGTTGTATCAACCCGGTAGGGCAGTCGGCCCGGGCTGCGGGCCGCCCGGCCACGCTTCGCCGATGATCGGCGCGTCGAAAGACCTCGACGTGCCGGCCGGCGACGACAGCGGGATCACCCCTGAGCGGCAAAGTTACTGCTCAGGCGGCTGGTAGCCACAGGTCGGTACCACCTACCCGGCGTGGAGTTTTGTACCAAGTCCCCCCTCCGACACGCACAGCGACACCCCCAGGTCAGCGGTCACATTGACCTGGTTCGTGCGGTCGTCGTAGACCAGTCTCACCCCCAGTGTCGCGTAGACCGCGGCCCGATCGGCAGGGGTCGCCCGCCGGAGGACGTTCGTGCTCCCACCCTCTGCGGCGAGCAGCTCGGCGATCTCGGCCGTCGAGAGGGTCTTCGGCAGGGCTGCGGCGGCGAGGCGGGCTCTCAGGGCTTCCCGTGCGGCGCTGCGCCTGGCGAGCTGTGCCGCGAGCGGGCTCGCCTCGTGGCCCGCCTCGCCGCGCCGGGCAGCCGCCGCGACCCTGCGGGTGGTGTCCCGCCCGGGCTCGTCCCCGTCGACGGCGAGCACGACCCGTCCGGGGAGGCCGAGGACGTACTCGAGCT
>DAHWQF010000851.1 GCA_027334785.1 Acidimicrobiaceae bacterium | reverse complement strand
CGACCAGTGGAAGGTGTTCCGGGTTGCGGTCGACCGCATCCTGAAGAGCGGGCGCCCGTGAGACGCAAGGCACCTGCAGACCGGCTCATCGCTCGGTATCTCGCCACTCTCGACCGGGTACTTGGAACGTTGCCCAGTGATCGACGGCACATCGAACAGGCACTTACCGACGGCGCCGTGCCGGCGCGCAAGGCGCTCCTCCAAGCGCTCGTCCACGAGATCCGCGCCGAAGGTCGCGACCGCGTCGCAGAGTGGTTTCGGGTGCCAGGCGGCGCGAACCCGAAGGTTCGCGGCCCCGGCGCGATGGAGTGCCCCCGGCGAGATTCGAACTCACGCACCCGGCTCCGGAGGCCGGTGCTCTATCCCCTGAGCTACGGGGGCGACGCCATCAGCATAGTGGCCCGGCCTACCAGACCGGCCGCCGTGGCCTGGCAACATGGGCGGCGTGATCCCGGACCAACCCCTCAGCCCATCGGCTTCGCCCTCTCCATCCGCGTCCGAGGAGGGGAAGCGCCTACCCTCTGTGCTAGACGTACCGCTACCCTCCTACCTTCTTCCGGAGACGGCCGAGGTTGACTCCGCGGGACACCTGCGCGTCGGCGACGTGGACGTGCTGGAGCTGGTCGGTGAGGTCGGGACGCCGGCCTTCATCTACGACGAAGAGCACCTCCGCCGCCGGTGCCGCGACGCCAGAGAAGCGTTCGGGCCTCGTGTCGCGTACGCGTCCAAGGCGTTCCTCTGCAAAGCCATGGCGGAGCTCGCTTGGGAGGAGGGCTGTTGCATCGACGTCTCGACGGGCGGGGAGTTGGCGGTGGCACTTGCCGCTGGCGTCCCCGGCGAG
>DAHWQF010000850.1:614-844 GCA_027334785.1 Acidimicrobiaceae bacterium | reverse complement strand
GTCGCCATGAAGGTCAACTGCGACCTTCAGCTCACGCTCATGGGCTCCAGCCTCTACCGCCTGCTCGGGGCGCGTATCGGCGGTGCCTATACGACCGCCGAGTCAAGGCACATCTACCGGGACTTCGTCCAAGCCTCGGCGGACGTCACGATAACCCCAGAGACCGTCGAAGTGCGCTTCGGCAAACGAGCCCACAACCCGTACGTGCTCGCCGCCGGGTTCGCCGAGAC
>DAHWQF010000850.1:0-604 GCA_027334785.1 Acidimicrobiaceae bacterium | reverse complement strand
GACGTCCCGGTCCCCTGGTGGGGAGGGCGCAGGCTCAGGCTGGCCTTTGGTTGACCCCGGGCCGCCGTTGTGTTAGCCCGTAAAACCTACGTGGGAGTCCAGGCTAGCGATAGGGGAGGAACCCCGCAAGGGGTGCATTCGCGATGAGGCTCACTAATGCTCACTCGGATGCAACGGCACCGTTGCCCAGGAGAGCCCGAGTAGGCGGCGCTGCTCGGGAAACCCCCAGTACGACTGAGCGTTGACGACAGCCTTTATCGCTCTAACTGGGGCCGTGGTCGGGCCCGGCACGACGCTGCGCTTGCGGAGACCGGCCACGGCTCGTTGCCGGCTCGGCTGGCTGGCGGAGCACGTAGCCGGCCATGCCGGGGACCGCGAAGTCGAGGACCTCTCCCTGGGGGACGAGGGTGCCTCTGGAGATGAGCCGCGCTCGGTACTGGTCGACGGCACGGGTGGTGAGGCCAAGCCGCTCGGCAACGGCGCGGCCAGTGACGGGGCGGCCCGAGCCGGCGAG
Organism: Acidimicrobiaceae bacterium; assembly: GCA_027334785.1. Lineage (GTDB taxonomy): Bacteria > Actinomycetota > Acidimicrobiia > Acidimicrobiales > Palsa-688 > JAJZYO01. Next base: position 90 of record DAHWQF010000850.1, on the reverse strand, counting down.
CTCGGCAGCGGCGCGAAGGTATTCGCGCTCTCGTGGTGGGGTGCGCGCCCAACGGGAGGCATAGAGGCCCCGGTCGAGCTCTGCGCCGGC
>DAHWQF010000084.1:7058-10186 GCA_027334785.1 Acidimicrobiaceae bacterium | reverse complement strand
CTGTCCCGACGACCGTCCCGAACGGCACCCGGCCGGGCGAACCAGTGGGCGTCAGGGTCGCCCAGGCCCTGGTGCCGGGCTGGCGTTCGTCGATACCCGTTACTTCGACCAGGCGCCCCTCAGCATGTTCGTGCCCGCTTTCGCGGGGACGTGGAGCTGCCGGCGAAGCGGTCGACAAGGGACACCGGGCACTGTCGCCCCGATGGTGGCAAAGTGGACAGTCTGTGGCCGGTCCTCCGTCTTCACGGGCGCACGGCCCTGAGCAGGAGGGTGCACATGCAAGTACTCGTTGCTTATGAAAGCCGCGGCGGGCGGACCCGCCGTGCTGCGGAGGCGGTAGCTGACGCAGTACGGGCCCGCGGTTCGGATGCCACGCTCAAAGCCCTGTCGGAGGTCACCCCGCAGGACATCGAGCACGCCGACGCGGTCGCGGTCGGGTCCTGGGTGCAGGGCTTCATCGTCGTGAAGGTCGGGCCGGCCAAGGCTGCGCTAGATGCAGTCGGGCGACTGCCCGCGATGGGAGGCAAGCCGGCTGCGGTGTTCTGCACCTACGCTGCCAGCCCCCGCGCCACACTCGCCATTTTGCGCCGGTCGCTCGAGGCCAAGGGGGCAAAGGTAGTCGCCGAGAACGCGAGCCACCGTTCACACCCCGACCGGGGTGCCGCCGAGCTGGCCGAGCGCCTCTGCGCGTCGGCGTGATGTGCCGCGCAGCCGAGCCAAGCCCCGGCCGTCAAAGACCTCGCCTGCAATTGCGGTGACCGCTCGGCATGCGGCCCACCCTCAACGCAAACGGGAGAGCACGCCAGGTGCCTCACCCGAGCCATGCAGAGCCTCCGCCAGGGCTTCGACTCCGTCTACCAACCGTGGCCCGGGCCGAGAAAAATAGCCTCCTGAGTCGGCTGCGAAAAACTTCTCTGCCTCGGCCAGTTCGGGCCGTCTGGCCAGCTCCCTGCCTTCGGCGCAGGACGCCTCCAAGTGATAGCCGCACGGCATGAACACCACCACCTCCGGGACCGCTCCGCCCACCTCTTCCCATGTAAGGCGCCGCGAGTAAGCGCCTGGCTCGCCGAGCAGGGCCTCGCCGCCGGCGCGCTCCACCATCTCGGGCACCCAGTGGCCGGCATTGTAGGGAGGGTCGCCCCATTCGAGAGCGAGCACCCGGGGCCGGCGCTTGCCGGCGACCCGGCCCTCCACCGCAGCCAGCCTCGCAGCCAGGGCAGAAATGAGCTCCTGGGCGAGCACTTCAGTGCCCGTGGCCCGCCCGATAGCCTCGATGTTGCCTAGTACGTCGCCGAGGGACGAAGGGTCGAGCGATACCACTTCTGCTTGCAGGCCCAGGCTGGCCAGGGCGGCATCGAGGTGGCCGCGGGGCACCGCGCACACTGCGCACAGGTCCTGGGTGAGCACGAGGTCGGGGCCGAGCTCGGCGATCGCCTCCCGGTCGAGCCAGTAGGTGGGCGGCCCTCCGGCAGATGCCGCGCTCACCAGCTTGTCGCCTGACTTCGTGGTGGACGTATCGGTGCCGGAGGCTCACTACGAAGTCACGGCGACCTGCCTACAAAAGGCCGTCCCTGTTCTGGGGGAAAAACCAATGGCCGCCACCATGGAAGAGGCGCGCCAGCTGGTCGAGCTTTCCGAGCAGTGCTCGACCCTGTTCGTGGTCAGCCAGAACCGTCGCTACAACTCGGGCCTAGCAGCGTTCAGGGAGTTGGTGGCCACGCGCCTCGGCGGCGCCGGCCAACTGAACGCAGAGTTTTACCGCGCCCCGCACTTTGGCGGCTTCCGGGAAGAGATGGAAAGCCCGCTGCTCCTGGACATGGCTATCCACACCTTCGACGCGGCGCGCTACGTGACGGGTGCCGACGCGCGGAGCGTTGCCTGTAGCGAGTTCAACCCACCTTGGAGCTGGTACAAGGGCGCCGCTTCGGCGGTCGCCGAGTTTGAGATGACGGGTGGCCTTCGCTTCAGCTACCAGGGCAGCTGGTGCGCTGAGGGGTTCGAGACCTCCTGGGACTCTGCGTGGCGGGCGGTCGGGCCTTGGGGCAGCGCCCTCTGGGACGGTGCCGGCAACCCCACCGCCGAGGTGCGACCGGACGGGGGCAGCTCAGACGCTGAGCGCGTGGAAGCGCCGGCCGTCGCGATCCCGGCGAGGGGCATAGCCGGCTCGCTCGCCGACTTCGTCCGGTCGCTCCGCACGGGCGAAGCGCCGATGGGTGAGTGCCACGACAACATCCGGAGCCTCGCCATGGTCTTTGCCGCCTTAGAGTCGAGCAGGACGGGCCGGCGAGTGGCCGTAGGAGGATAGAGGCGGACACGATCTGGCCCTACCCGCAGGCGTAGTCGTTGTCGACGGGCACCGTGCCGGGCGCGTACGGGTACTGCACGAGCCAGGGGGTACCGCCGGCGAAGCCGATGCCAGTGGAGGCGAGGGTGGAGGGATCGCCGGCAGTCAGCGCTCGTTGGCAGTACGACTGGGCGCTGTCGTAGCCGATGCTCAGGCTGGTCGCCCCTGCCACCCAGATGGGCACCCGCGCCGGCGGCATGTACGAGCCCGTTACCAGGCCCCACTGGTACCAGGTGCAATAGACGCCGACCGTATTGCCAGCGCCAGTGAGGGCGTCAAGGGCTCCCTGGACAACGGCCGCGTTCGCAGGTTGTGCGGCCGCCGAGGTCGCCCATCCCTCGGCTGTTTCGACGTCGAGCCACCAGATCCGGGGCTGCAGGCCTTGGTCACGCACGAAGGCCAGGTCAGCCTGAGCGTAGTTATAGCCCCAGTTGTAAGCAGCGCACTGCTGGTTGGTGGCTGCACAAGACGACTTCGGCCCCGACACCTCAAAGGGCGCCTGGTTGCCCAAAGGCGCGGGCTGGAGGATGATGTAAACGGACAGCCCCTGTCCCGCCCACGCCGTCTCGGCCGCGAAACAGCTGTTGAAACTGCCTATGGTCCCGTCGTTTACGCCCACTATGGCAAAGCTCGGGGCGTTGGGCAGGGGTTTTGTGAGCGTAGAGCCAGGTGTCTGGCACTGGGGCCAAGAAACGTCGTAGCCGGTTGACCCCGGCGTGTACTGGTTGGGCAGCGGGGGCGGCGGGGGAGGAGGAAGGAACGGGGGGCGCGGCGCCACGGGCAC
>DAHWQF010000084.1:0-6960 GCA_027334785.1 Acidimicrobiaceae bacterium | reverse complement strand
CCACCGGGCTCGGGTTGGCCCCGATCAGGACATGGGCCGAAAAAGCCCCGCTCTGGCAGGCGGTGGTCGGGTTGTGGGAGTAGACAACGGGGAAGGGCTGGCGCGACAGCAGTTCCAGCTGGCAGGAGCGGGCGTTCTTCACCCTGCCGGTCACGCTCACCGCGCCCCCGCCCGGGCCGAGCGCGCTCGGGGTGGCATAAGCAGACAGGACCTCCGGCGCCGCCGGGGTAGCCGCCGCTGACGGGCCGCACCAGGCCATCACCATCGCGGCGGTCGCCAGCGCCAAGCGCGACGCAGCGCGGAAGACCCTCGGACGCGGCACCTGGCAGCAGGCTAGACGACAGCGCAGGCCCATCTGTAATGGTTCTGTGAAGGATGGCATAGGCTGCCCTCGTGGAGGTCGCTGGCGGGGGCATGGGCGCGCCCGAGGGCGGTGGGGTGCTCCCCGGTCTCGGCGCCGCTGCCGCTGCCATGGTCGCCTGGGGTTTCTCCGGGATCCTCGTCGCGCTCACCACGCAGCCGGCGCTCGTCGTCGCGCTAGAACGGATGGCGCTCGGCGTACCCCTCATCGCTGCCATGCTGGCCGCCAGCCGGCGCCGGCTTACCTGGCGGGTGCTGTGGCGAGCGGTGCCCGGCGGGGTACTGCTCTCTGGAGACATCGCGATGTTCTACAGCGCGGTAAAGCTCACAAGCATCGCCGACGCCACGATTATCGGCGCGCTGCAGCCGGCATTGGTGCTTTTCGTGGCGCGGCCGCTGTTCGGCGAGCGGGTCAGGTTGACCCAGATGTTGTGGACCGTGATCGCCATCGTCGGAGTGGGCGCCGTCGTGGTCGGGGCGGGGCCAAAGGGCAGCGATCCTGTCCTCGGTGACTGGCTCGCCGCGGGCTCGACATGTTGCTGGACCGGCTACTGGCTCGTCTCCAAGCACCTCCGCACCCCACGCGCCCGGGCCACTGCGCCGTCAGCGTCCGCCGAGGTGCTCGGGACGGTCGAGTACACGGCCGGCGTGATGCTCGTGGCCACCGTCGCCATAGCACCGGTGACGCTGCTGTCCGGCGAGCGCCTCACGGGGGGAACTCCCGCCGACTGGCTCTGGATGGGGTTGTTGGCGCTCATCCCCGGGGGAGCGCACCTCTTGATGAACTGGTCCCACCGCTTCGTCGGCGTGTCCGTCTCCTCGGTGATCGTGTCGGTAAACCCCGTGGTGGCCGCTGGAGCTGCCGTGGTCGTCCTCGGGCAGCGCCTGGACGCCGTTCAGGTCGTCGGTGGGGTGGTGGCCATTGTCGCTGTGTCGATGATCGCGAGGCGCGCGGCGCGCGAGGAGCCGGCGCTCGCCACCGCGGCCTGAAGCCGCGACGCGGTGCAAGTGCCCGGCACCCGGCGGCTGTCCAGGCCGCGGGAGGGCTCGTGCCCGCGACTTCCATGAGGCGAGTTGCGGCACCTGTTAGTGGGGGCGTAAAGATCTCCCCATAGAGGAGAGGAGAAAGATATGCCGGTAGGGAGCGACCAGGACCGGTTGCTGGCAAGGGTGCGCCACATCTTGGCTCGCTATGTCGAGCCGGCCAGGTTCGGGGCATCTGTGCCGCTAGAGCTGGCCGTCCACCGCCTTGCCGGCGAACCCGTCGGCTACGAAGAGGCGATAGCCGGCCCGTGGGCCGCGTTCGCGTGCGGGGACCGCTGGGGCGGCGCCTGGGGTACCACGTGGTTCCGGGCGCGTGCCGTCGTACCTGAGGCATGGGCGGGCGAACGGGTCGACGTCCGGTTCGGCCTCGGTTACCGGGGCACGCCCGGGTTCGGAGCTGAAGGCCTGCTGTGGCGCGACGGGGCTCCCTTGGCCGGCGTCAACTCGCGCCACCAGGAGGTCGTGTTGGCTGACCCGGCCAGGGGCGGGGAGACGGTTGAGGTTTACCTGGAGGCGGCTGCCAACCCGCAAGGCGGTGGCGAGGACATGCTGACGCCCGAGTACGAAAACCAAGATCTTTTTGCCTTGGAGCGGGCCGAACTGGCCGTCCGCAGCCCGGAGGTGGAGGCCCTCTATGTCGACATGGTGGTGCTGGCAGAGCTGGCTCAGGACATCCCCGCCGACGAGGCGCGCACCGGGGAAATCCTTGCGGCGCTGCGGCAGGCGTGCGCCCTGCTCGAGACCGACGCGGTGGCGGCGTCGGCGCGCGAGGCGCGTGTTGCCCTGGCCGGCGTGCTGGCCCGGCCCGCCGCTGCGAGTGCCCACCGGGTCTTCGCAGTCGGGCACGCGCACATCGACAGCGCCTGGCTCTGGCCTGTCCGGGAGACGGTCCGTAAGTGCGCCAGGACCTTCTCGACCGCCCTCGGTCTACTGGAGCGCTATCCCGATTACCATTTCGTGTGCTCCCAAGCGCAGCAGCACGCTTGGATGAAGGAGCACTACCCCGAGTTGTTCACCCGGATGCAAGAGAGGGCTGCCAAGGGCGGCTTCGAACCCGTCGGGTCCATGTGGGTGGAGGCCGACTGCAACCTCCCGTCTGGCGAGTCACTCGTCAGGCAGTTCCTCTATGGCAAGGGTTTCTTCCTCGACCACTACGGTGTGGAGACAACCGACTGCTGGCTGCCCGATGCCTTCGGGTTCCCGGCGAGCTTCCCCCAGATCCTGGCGCAAGCGGGGATCCGTGGCTTCATCACGCAGAAGCTGTCGTGGAGCGAAATGGACCGCTACCCCCACCACAGCTTTTGGTGGGAGGGCATCGACGGGACGCGAGTGCTCGCTCATTTCCCGCCTTCGGACACCTACAACGGCGACTTCTCGGTCCGAGAACTGCGTTTCGGCGCCCGGAACTTTGCTGACCACGACCGCTCGGGGGCGTCGGTCTACCCCTTCGGCCACGGCGACGGCGGGGGCGGCCCGACCGAGGAGATGCTCGAGCGGGCGGCGCGCGTCGCCGACCTCGACGGGGTGCCGAGGGTGGAGATGGCGCCGGTCCGCAGTTTCCTCGCTCGCTTGGAGGGAGAAGGGGAGCGGCTGGCGTCGTGGGTAGGGGAACTGTACCTGGAGCTGCACCGCGGCACCTACACGACCCAAGCCCGCACCAAGGCCGGTAACCGCCGAGGCGAAGTCGCCTTGTACGAGGCCGAACTGTGGTCGACGCTGGCGGAAATGGCGAGCGCTAGAGCGACCCGACGGTCTCTCGACGAAGCCTGGCGAACCCTGTTGCTGAACCAGTTCCACGACATCCTGCCTGGCTCGGGCATAAATTGGGTGGCCCGGGAGGCAGAGGCGGACCACACCAAGGTCCTCGAGCTGGCGGGAGGCGTGGCTCGTAGCGCCCGCGAGCGGTTGGCCGCTTCGGTCGAAACACCGTGGGCATCACGGCCTTTTGTCGTGACCAACGCCGCCTCGCACGACCGTCAAGAGGTGGTGGCCTTGCCGTCGCCTGTCACCGAGGGCACCGAGACGCCGGCGCTGGTAGACGCGACCGGCCGGGCCTGGCCGCTCCAGCGGGCCGAGGACGGGCGATGGCTCGCTTTTGTTTCTGTACCCTCGTGCGGCTGGGTTGCCTATGGCCTCTCGGCTTCGGGCATGGCCGACGTTGGTGAAGACAGCGTGGCCGCAGGTCCTGGTTGGATGGAGAACGCCCGGCTCCGGGTCGAGATCGATGGCGAAGGGTTGCTCAGTTCGCTATATGACAAGGTCGCCCACCGGCAAGTGCTCCCCCCGGGCCTCCGGGGCAATGTGTTGTGGCTCTACGACGACCAGCCAGCGACCTGGGACGCCTGGGACATCGACGAGTTTTACGCCGACCGCGGCCACGCGCTTAGGGAAGTCGCTTCGGTCGAAGTGGTCGAGGAAGGCCCGCTCCGGGCCGGGATCCGGGTGCGCCGGCGCTTCGGGTCCTCGGCCGTGAGCCAGGTGGTCCGGTTGGCGGCGGGGTCGGGGCGCCTCGACTTTGAGACCGAGGTGGACTGGCATGAGCGACACCGGCTGCTGAAGACCGCATTCCCTGTGGCCGTGAGGGCTGCGCACGCGACCTACGAGATCCAGTTCGGCACGGTCGAACGGGCAACCCACGCCAATACGAGCTGGGACAGGGCACGTTTCGAGGTGTGCGCCCACCGCTGGGCCGACCTGTCCGAGCCCGGTTACGGGGTGGCTCTCTTGAACGACTCGAAGTACGGCTACCACATTTGGGGCAACGTCATGGAACTTTCCCTGCTACGTTCGCCGACCTCCCCTGACCCCGTGGCCGACCAGGGCTTGCACCGGTTCACCTACAGCTTGTTGCCCCATGGCGGCGACTTGGTGGCCGGCGGCGTGGTTGACGCCGGCATAGACCTGAACGTCCCTTTGGAGGTCACCCTCGTGCCCGGCGGGAGTGGCCAGGGGGCCAGGCCCGCTCGTTTTTCTTCGTTGCGCTTCGACCGGCCCGGGGTCGTGCTGTCGGCGCTCAAGCCGGCGGAACCCGGCGACGGCCTGGTACTGCGCTTCTACGAGGCGCACGGCTCACGGGGGCCGGTCGGCATCGACCTGGCCCTGCCGGTAGCCCGCGCCAACCGGGCAGACCTGCTCGAGCGCGAGGGGGAGAGCGTGGAGCTCCTCTCGACCGATGCCGGCACCCACTTGGACATCGACCTCCGCCCCTTCGAGATCGTGACACTCGTGCTCCACAGTTCGTAGTACCTGGGCGAGGCGGAGGGGCCCGGGGCGGAGGGAGCGAGGTCGAGCGCAGTCTCGGTCGGCTTCGTTCTTGTAGACGAAAGTGGCGAAATAGACCGTTATCGTCTGCAAGAACGCGACGCTGTTGGGCTGAGGGTAGCCCCGCCCGCCGGCGAGTACCAAAAAGCGAGCCGGCGTGGCCGCCGTTTGGGGCCTGAGTTCGAGCGCCTAGCGTCGAGCCGAGGGCCTAGCGGCGAGCTTCCCTGGGCGGCACCGGGCGTTCCGCCGGCCCGACATAGGCGCTAAGGGGCCGTATTAGCGCGTTGTGGGACAACTGCTCCATGATGTGGGCCGTCCAACCGGTGATGCGGCTCATCACGAATATCGGGGTGAAAGTGGGGACGTCGAAGCCCATTAGATGGTACGCCGGGCCCGTCGGGTAATCGAGGTTGGGGTAGATCCCCTTGTCTTCCACCATCGCCCTGGCGAGGCGGTGGTACAGGTCCATGAGCCGAGCGGCGTCACGGCGAGCGGCCAGTTGTTCGAGCGCTGCTTCCATGGTGGGGACGCGGGAGTCGCCGTGTTTGTAGACCCGGTGCCCGAAACCCATGACCTTTCGTTTCGAGGCGAGCGCATCTTTCAGCCAGGCCTCGGCGTTGTCCGGGTCACCGATCTCTTCGAGGGTCGCCATGACGGCTTCGTTGGCACCGCCGTGGAGAGTCCCCTTGAGCGCGCCTATGGCCCCGGCCACCGCGGAGTAGAGGTCCGAGAGAGTGGAAGTTATAACGCGCGCGGTGAAGGTAGAGGCATTGAAACTGTGCTCTGCATACAGGACCATGGAGATCTCGAAACAGCGTGTGACCTCTGGTTCGGGGACGGAGCCGAAGCACATGTGAAAGAAGTTCTCGGAGAAGGACAAGCCCGCGTCCGGCGAGATCGGTCCTTCGCCCCGTCGGCGCCTCTGGTCGGCCGACACGATCGTCGGGAGCTTCGCCATCAGGCTGAGCGACTTGCGCAGGTTGGCCTCTGGCGAGGGGTTGTCCTCTTCGGGGTCTTCGGCGCCCAGGACGCTGACGGCGGTCCGGAGCACGTCCATCGGGTGGCAGCGCGTGGGCAGCGAAGCCAGCTGCCCGAGCAGCTCCGAGCTTACTGGGCGCAAGGAACGCTCCGCCTTTTCCAGCTCCGACAACTCGCCGGCGCTAGGTAGTTCGCCGTGCCAGAGCAGGTAGGCGACCTCCTCGAAGCTGCACCGGGCGGCGAGCTCCTGCACCGGGTACCCCCGGTGGAGGAGCGAATTGGTGTCGGGGTTGACCATCGAGATCGCCGTCGTGTCTGCGACCACTCCCGCGAGCCCTCGTTTCACCTCTGGTGTTTCTGTCACTGCGTAGACCGTAGCGGAGAGCGCGGCTCGAGTCACGGTCGTGAGCTGGTCCCCCTGAGCACCGGCCACGAGCGCGCCTCCGGGCGGCTACGCACGCGCCCTCCGGGCGGTGGCCCCGGTTGCAGTGACAGCGAGCACAGTGTAGGCTGAGCTGGTCAATTCGCGACAGTTCTGCAGCTTGTATCGATGGGCTTGGCCTCGCGAAACTCGCCGTTTGGACTTCGCTGGAGGTGCTGCCGGCAGGCGGCTGGAGGAGGGAGCGATGAGGCTCGGGACGGAGCACAAGGAGCCCGACAGGTCCTGGCAGCGGCGAGCCCGGCGCGCGGCCACGGCAGCCGCCACGGCGACGGCCACGGTGGGGCTGGGGTTTTTTGCCGGCTCGGCCTCCGCTTCGACCAGGGCGGCGTCCAACGCGGCCGCCGGCATGAAGCGTGCCGAGGCGGTGGTGGCCGAGTTCAGCAAGAAGCCGCCCTTCATAGCGGCCGGTCCCGCGTTTAGTGCCAAGAAGCTCGACGCCGGCAAGACCCTATTCAGCATCCCAGTGGACAGCCAGGACCAGTTCGTCCAGATCCTGGAAAACGACATGCAGCAGGTGGCGAAAAAAGTGGGCATCCACTTCGTCGACTACTCCAACAGCGGGGACCCCTCGGCTTGGACGACCGGGATGCAGCAGGCGGTGTCCGAGCACGTCAACCTGATCGACCTGCTGGCCGGCATCAACCCCGAGCAGCTCACTCCCCAGCTCCTCCAGGCCAATGCGGCGCACATCCCGGTGGTGGCCTCCGACGCCTACAGCCTCGGCCAGAAAGCGGACCCGAAGCTCGCCGGCGTGATGGACGTGCCCTACGCCGGAGCAGGCACCATCATGGCGGACTGGACCATCGTGCACAGCAAGGGACATGCCCACGCCCTCGTCATCGAGTCCAACGACGTGGTGTCGAGCCCCAAGGAGG